>NZ_DJDT01000133.1 GCF_002432345.1 Pedobacter sp. UBA5917 | reverse complement strand
CTTCATTAACACCGTCGCCATCATTTACCTTTACCAAAGTGGCAGCCAACAGCGTAAGCAAGGTAGGCGATGTGATCAATTACAATATCGTGGTAACCAACACGGGTAACGTAACCTTAACAAATGTTACTGTAACCGATGCTGGCGCTGATGCAGGATCGATCACCCCAGCAGGCATCGCTAGTTTATTGCCAGGCGCAAGTGTAACCGTAACAGCTAAACACACGGTTACCTTAACCGAGGTAAATAACGGTTCGTTTACCAACCAGGCAACTGCAACTGCGCAAACGCCGGGCGGTACCACAATCAGCAAACAGTCTGATGATCCGAATACACCTGTTGTTGGTGATGCAACCGTAACGGTAATTGCTCCGGCATCAACCATTACATTGGTTAAAACAGGTGCGGTAAGTGCTGATGGAAACAGCATTACATATACTTTCACTATTAAAAACACAGGTAACGTAACCTTGCATATCATTACCTTAACCGATACCAAACTAGGATTAAACAACAGGTTAATTCCAGGTACATTGGCTCCGGGAGCAACGGTAACCGATAGTTATGTATATCAGTTAACCCAGGCAGATAAAGACGCCGGCAGTGTAACCAATACGGCTAAAGTAACAGGTCAAACACCTGCAAATCTGCCGGTAACAGATATCTCTGGTACAGCCGAGAATAACGATACACCAACAGTAACATTGGTTTCGAATACAGGATCAATAGCCCTGGTTAAAACATCGGTATTCAATGGCAATAAAATAACCTACACGTTCACCATTAAAAATACCGGACCGGTTACTTTAAATACCATTACCTTAACTGATGCCAAAATCGGCTTGAACAATAAGGTAATCACTGTTGCAGGCGGCCTTGCTCCGGGTGCAACCACAACCGATGTTGAAGTGTACACCTTAACCCAGGCCGATAAGGATTTAGGTACGGTAACCAATACCGCCACCGTAAATGCGAAAACACTGGGTGGTGCAAACGTGTCAGACGTTTCCGGAACAGCCGAAACCAATAATACGCCTACTGTTACCACTTTCCCTAAATCGCCACGTGCGGTTGATGATGTGGGTGGTACGGTAGCCAACAAACCGGTTACGATCGATGTATTGGCAAATGATGATCCGGGTAACTCTACATTCGATAAACTAACGGTCGAGATTGTAAGTCAGCCTCAACATGGTACCGTTAAAGTAAATGCCGATGGGACGGTAACCTATACACCAGATCCGGGTTATGTTGGAGATGATGTATTTACCTACCGTGTAAAAGATGCTTATGGATATTACACCAACGTAGCGTCGGTAACTTTAACGGCCAGTTTCACGGGTATTACAATCCCTAACCTGTTTACACCTAACGGCGATGGTATTAACGATACCTTCGAGATCATTGGTCTGAACCAGTACCAGGCCAACGAACTGCAGATCGTAAACAGATGGGGTAATGAAGTATTCCACGCTAAAGGTTACCAGAACAACTGGACGGGCGAGGGATTGAACGAAGGCACTTATTACTATTTACTGCGTGTTAAAAAAGCAAACAGCAACGAGTTCGAAGTGTACAAAGGTTACATTACATTAATCAGAGCGTTTAAAAAATAGATAAGAGGCTTAGTCTGGCCTGGTTTTTAAAATCAGGCCGGACTTTAAGATATCAAGATGATGAAGAAATTAATATTGTTATTAGCAGGTTCGATTTTGTTGCTTTCGCGGCCCGCATCTGCACAACAGGACGCCCAGTACAGTCAGTACATGTTCAACGGAATCTACATCAATCCGGCTTATGCAGGGTATAAGGAGGTGCTTAACATACACAGCTTTTACCGTAGCCAGTGGACGGGTATAACCGGTGCACCGAAGAGCATGTCGCTTGCGGTTGATGCCATTGCCAACAGCGGTAACGTTGGACTCGCCCTTCAGGTGGCCAGCGATAAACTGGGTGCGCAGACCAACCTGAGCATTTATGGCAACTATGCCTACCGCATCAGGATGAACGATGACGGTAGTTCGCGTTTGGCCCTGGGCCTGGGTGTGGGTATGGTACAATTGGGGATTGACGGTTCCATGCTGAACCCGAACAATCCTGAGCCGAACCAGCCGGTTGGTGTACAGAGTACCATCGTACCCGATGCAAGGGCAGGGGTTTACTTTGCCAATGATAAATATTATGCCGGTTTCTCGGTTGATAACCTGATTGCCACTTACATCAATATCGACCGTTATGCCTTTATCCCACAGCCAAAACCGCACTATTATTTAACTGCCGGGGCATTGTTCCCGCTTAACGAAAATTTCCAGATCAAACCTTCCTTCCTGTTAAAAGACGACCGTGGTGGTCCCACCAGTTTGGATGTAAATGCATTTTTGTTGATCAAGGAATTTCTTTGGGTAGGTGGTTCTTACCGTACGGGTGTAAAACTGTATGATAAAAGTTATCTGCAGCGCGATCTTACCCCGCGTAACTCTGCCGTTGCCGCAATCCAGATTTTCCCTTCAGAAAAGATCAGGATCGGTTACGGATACGATTTCTCTATCGGCCCGTTACAGGGTAACAGTGGTGGTACACACGAAATTTCCCTATCTTATTCATTCATCAAACCCAACGTTAGATTGGCAACCCCAAGGGTATTTTAAACAAGCATTACGTATTTTTGACCTAATTATCCAAACAACATAATGAAGAGAATTTTAATAGGTACCTGTATTTCTGCATATTGTTTATTTGCCCTTGGTTTTTCGGCAAAAGCGCAATATGTACTGAAAGATGCCGATAAACAGTACGAACTGTTTAATTATAGCAAGGCGATTGATTTATACGAACAGGCCTATAAAAAGAAAAAATCATTGCACGTGGCCGAACGTTTAGCCAGTAGTTACGCAATGGTTTTTAATTACAGACAGGCCGAAAGCTGGTATGCCATCGCAGTTAAAACAGCAGATAGCAATCCTGAAAATATCCTCGGTTATGCCAGGGCATTACAGAGCAACTCAAAATACAGCGAGGCCAAACTCCAGTATTTAAATTATATCGATAAAAAGAAAGATGTATCCGAAAAGCAGCAGGCCGTTTGGATTGCTTCTTGCGATTCGGCCTTAAAATGGATCAAAAATCCAAAGAAAGTAGAACTGATCAACCAGGTGGCATTAAACAGTGCCCAGTCTGATTGGGGTGCCGTTAACTACCAGGGCGGGGTGGTATTTACTTCCGATAGGTCGGTAAAAGGATTGGAATCGGAAGAAAGCAAACCTTTTTTAAGGTTCGACGGATCAAAACAGCCCGATAAACAGGTTAACGGATGGACCGGTAACGGATACCTTAAACTGTATATCAAAGCTTCGCCAAAAGACAGTATCCAATTGTTCCCGATCAAAGCCGGAACAAGGTACCATGTAGGTTCGGCAAGCTTTACCGGTGATGGGAAAACCATGTATTTTACTTTAACCCGCATCTCTAACGAACTCGAAAAAGTAAAGAATAAACCAAGTACCGTAAACGTAGAAATTTACAGCAGCACCAAAGATGCTGATGGCAAATGGAGCGAGCCGGTTTCTTTCGCTTATAATAATGTAAATGATTATTCGGTAGGCGATCCTTTTATCACAACCGATGGCAATAGCTTATACTTTGCTTCGAATATGCCCGGTGGATTAGGTGGCGCCGATATTTACGTGTGCTTAAAAACCGATGCCGGCGAATGGGGCAAACCGATCAACCTGAAAGAAGTAAACACAGAAGGCAACGACCGTAGTCCGGTTTTTGATGAAAAAGACAATTTCTACTTCTCTAGCGATGGCAGGGTAGGTATGGGTGGCCTGGATGTTTTTCGGGCTTTAAGAGAAGGCGGAGGCATCGGCAGGATCGAAAATATGGGTTATCCTTTCAACTCCCCGCAGGATGATTTTGCCTTTAGCCCGAACGAAAAAGGTGGCATTGTTTATCTTTCTTCCAATCGCGATGGTGGCTTAGGTAGTGATGATATTTATAGCATCGATCAGAAAATGATTTTGGCCTTTAAATTAGAAGGCAGGGTTTTTGATAAAAATAGCAACCAGCCTATTACAGGTGCATCGGTAACACTTGCCAGGGTAAATGGAGCTAGCTTAAAAACCGAAACCGACGATAACGGTGCTTATCGCTTTAACCTGGCTAAAGAATCAGAATACAATGTATCAGCAGAAAAAACAGATTACAGATCTGATGTAGAAAACCTCGCAACCATTGGTTTAACCACTTCTAGTGTGCTTACCCAGGATTTGTATTTAGAAGGTATTGTAATCGATAAGGCAATCAGGTTGGAAAATATTTACTACGATTTCGATAAATGGAATATCCGTGCCGATGCCGCAGTAGAATTGGATAAGCTGGTTAAAATCATGAAAGACAATCCAACCATCTGGATCGAATTAGGTTCGCATACCGATAGCAGGGGTAAAGATAGCTATAACTTAAACCTGTCGCAAAAACGTGCCGAATCTGCCGTGCAGTATATCATCTCAAAAGGTATCAATAAAAACCGCATCACCGCTAAAGGTTATGGCGAAACCCAGTTACTGAACAAATGTGCCAATGGCGTAGATTGTAGCGAAGAAGAACACCAATTGAACAGAAGAACCGAGTTTAAAATTGTAAAGCAATAAACAAGATCCGGGTTAACCATATATGCTAATTTTTTAGTAGATGCCCCGTGGTGTGTGTCTTCACGCACCACAGCATTATTTTCATTGTATTATTTTACTTCATGGTCGGTGAGTCACCGACCATTATTTTTTCACCACGGATGCACAGATTAACACGGAATAATTATTCCTTCCTCTGCTGTCATTCTGAACGCAGTGAAGAATCTTTAAAATAATGCTCTTATTCCGTGGTCCGTGTCGCCACGAACCGCCACGTTATTCCATCTTAATGTCCTTAACTTCTTAATGGTCATAAGATGGAAAATGTAATACGGATGATGGAAACGCCATGCTTTTCGCCACGGATGCACAGATTAACACGGAATAATTATTCCTTCCTCTGCTGTCATTCTGAACGCAGTGAAGAATCTTTAAAATAACGCTCTTACTCCGTGGTCCGTGTCGCCACGAACCGCCACGTTATTCCTGAGATATCGTCATTTCGAGCGGAGTGAAACGTAGTCGAGAACCCGAAGGCTCTGCGAAGCAAAATCTATCTCGAGATAGATCTCTCCATTCCACTGCGTTCCAGTCGAGATGACGACGCTTTTTATAAAGTCTGTCAATGGTAGTGAATCGTAACTGATATTAACCCTTATACTCCATACTCTTTGCTCCCTGCATCAGACAATAAAAACTAAAAATGTTAGTATTTTGTTTAAAATTCATTAACTTTAATTACCTGTTGAAACTAAAAATATTAGTAATTTTGATTTCAATCATCCCAATTGATAGTAATGGAAAAAGAAAGGCAGATTATTCACATGGATCAAGATGCATTTTTTGTGTCGGTAGAAATTAGAAAAAATCCCAAGCTCACAGGTAAACCCGTTATTATCGGCGGGGGGGGGGGTAGGGGTGTGGTGGCTTCCTGTAGTTACGAAGCCCGCAAGTATGGCATCCACTCGGCCATGCCCGGGCGTACCGCAAAACTGCTCTGCCCGCAGGCTATATTTTTAAAAGGCGACATGGAAGAGTATTCGAAGGCATCGCAGGATATTACCGAAATTATTGCCGATAAGGTACCCTTGTTCGAAAAAGCCAGTATTGATGAACACTACATCGATATGACCGGTATGGACCGTTTTTTTGGCTGCATGAAATTCGCATCAGAACTCCGGCAAACCATTATCAAGGAAATGGATTTACCCATTTCTTTTGGCTTATCCATCAATAAAACCGTGGCTAAAATCGCGACCAACGAATCCAAACCCGGTGGTGAGTTGCAGGTTACCTATCCCGAGCTGAGGCCTTTTCTCGATCCTTTGGCCATCCATAAAATCCCGGGTATTGGGCATGCCACCTATAAAAAACTGAGTGAAATGGGCGTGCGCGAAATCCTCACCCTCACGCAGATCCCCCAACAGCTGATGTTTAAAATTTTGGGGCAGCATGGCTTAAGCTTATGGCAAAAAGCAAACGGGATCGATCTTTCTCCAGTAGTGCCTTACCGCGAAAGGAAATCGATCGGTACACAGGCTACTTTCGAGAGCGATACCATGGATATGGCCAAACTGAAAGCCATTATTACCGGCATGGTTACCGGTTTAACTTTTCAGCTCCGCAACCAGAAAAAATTAACTGCCTGCATTACCGTAACCGTACGTTACACCAATTTCGAAACCGTTACCCAACAGGAACGCATTCCATATACTTCGCTCGATTCTTTCCTGATCAGCAAGGCACACAGCCTGTTCGAAAAAGTATATGCCAAACGGATGCTATTGCGCCTGGTAGGCGTAAAATTGTCGCACCTGGTAAGTGGATATGAACAGATTGGCCTGTATAACATTGCCGAAGAAGAATACAGCCTTTATCAGGCCATGGATAAAGTACGCAATAATTTTGGTGCCGAAGCCGTGGTAAAAGCCTGTATTGTTACCCAGCCGCCACGCGATGAAAAAGGCAAAGTGATCAAATACAATCCCCGTAAAAAGAAAATATTGATCGAAAATACCGGCGACGAAGAAGAAAAAGAACCAGAAGTAAGGAAACGTTCAAAAATCAGGAGTTTTATGAGCGAAAAAGGAACCATTGGAACTAAATCTTACGACTGATGTTTTTGAATGTGCATTCTGCTTACAGCTTAAAATATGGTACGCAAAGCATTAACCAGCTTATTGCTACTGCAAGGCATTTGGGTATCCATCAAATGGTGCTTACCGATATCAATAATTCAACCGGGGCAGTCGAATTTGTCCGCGAGTGCTACAAACAGGGCATCGCCAAAGAGGCCGACGAGATACACAGGGGCAACATCCCTTACCAGATTAAACCTGTAGCAGGTATCGAATTCAGGATCGATAACAGGCTTTTATATGTAGGGATTGCCAAAAATAAAGAAGGCATGCGCGAGCTTAATGAGTTTTTAAGTCACCATAACATTTATAATATTCCGCTGCCGGAGCTTCCGCCCGAGATGGAAAATGTGTACATCATTTATCCTTTTCAAAAAACTTTTAATCAGATATTAAAAGCAAACGAATATGTAGGTGTAAGTGCCAAACAGCTTAATCTTTTGTATAAAAATCCGCTTTTAAAACAGAAGGAAAAGCTGTTGGTGTGGCATCCTGTAACCGTAGAGGATAAAATTACCTATCGGTTGCACGGATATTTAAGGGCAATAGAACTGAATACCCTTTTAAGTAAAGTACCCGACGAATATAAATGTGAACCCGATGAATTTCTGATACCCGAAGAACAGCTTACACAGCAGTTTGAACAGTATCCCTTTATTGTACAGAATACGCAGAAATTGCTGAACAGTTGCGATTTAAGTGTTTATTTCGAAGATGGACCTGCACCTTCTTCAAAAAACAAGTTTTATTATACCAAAACAGGCTTGGAAGGTGATAAAAAAATGCTTCGAAGGTTGGCAACAGTAGGACTGAAATACCGTTATGGAGAAAATAATAAAGAAGCCATGGCGCGTTTGGAAAAAGAACTGCGGATTATCGAGTTTAAAAACTTCTGCGCTTATTTTCTAATCACTTTCGATATTGTACGTTATGCAATGAATAAATGTGGCTTTTATCATGTAGGCCGTGGCTCTGGTGCAAATAGTATTGTAGCTTATTGTTTGCGCATTACTGATGTAGATCCGATTGACCTCGATTTGTATTTCGAACGTTTTTTACATGAAAAAAGAACCAGTCCGCCCGATTTCGATATCGATTTTTCATGGGATGAAAGAGAAACGATACAACAATATATTTTTAACCGCTATCCCAAATGGCACGTAGCTTTTTTAGGCACCATGAGCACCTTTAAAGACCGTGCAATTATTAGGGAGATTGGCAAGGTATTGGGTTTGCCAAAAGAAGAGATAGATAGTTTTACTGATCCCACCAAAGAACGGGAGAATTCGGAAAATGCCACTTACCAGAAATTATTGGCCGTATACCACTATATGAAGGGTATGCCCAATCAACGCTCTATCCATGCAGGGGGGATTCTGATCTCTGAAGAACCGATCACCTATTATACCGCACTGGATATGCCGCCAAAAGGTTTCGCCACGGTGCAGTGGGATATGTACGAAGCCGAGGCCATTGGTTATGAGAAATTCGATATTTTGAGTCAGCGGGGCATTGGGCATATCCGCGAAGCCGTGCAGCTTATTAAAAAGAACAAGGGAAGGGATATCGATATCCACGATTTTAAAACTTTTAAAGCCGATCAAAAACTGAATGGAATCCTTAAAGAAGGGCAGCCCATCGGGTGTTTTTATATCGAATCGCCGGCCATGCGGCAACTGCTCAAAAAACTGAAATGTGATAATTACCTTACCCTTGTGGCTGCCAGTTCTATTATCCGTCCGGGTGTGGCCAGTTCGGGCATGATGAAATCCTACATCGAACGTTACCATGCACCCGATAAAGTGGTTTATCTCTGCGAGGTAATGAAAGAGCGGCTGAGCGAAACCTATGGTGTAATGGTTTATCAGGAAGATGTGATCAAAGTATGCCATCATTTTGCCGGCCTCGATCTGGCCGATGCCGATATTCTGCGTAAGGCAATGAGCGGTAAATACCGTTCTAAACTCGCTTTTGATGAGCTGGTGAACAAATTTAAGGTTTCGGCAAGGAATCAGGGGCACTCCGAAGAACTGGTTAACGAAGTATGGCGGCAGATTTCATCTTTTGCAGGTTACAGCTTCTCTAAGGCACATTCGGCTTCTTTTGCGGTAGAAAGTTATCAGAGTCTCTACTTAAAAACATATTTTCCTATGGAATTTATGGTGGCCGTACTCAATAATTATGGCGGTTTTTACAGCAGATGGGTATATGTACACGAACTGCAGAAAACAGGGGCAAGGGTGCACCTGCCCTGTGTTAACCGTAGCGATGAAGTGGTGAACATCAATGGCGACGACGCTTACCTGGGTTTTATCGGTATTCAGGGACTGGAAGAAAAAAACATTAAAAACATCCCACGCGAACGCAGGACAAACGGTCCGTATGCCGACCTCGAAGATTTTGTAAAACGCAGCTGTATTTCGCTCGAACAGGCCATTATCCTAATCCGTTTAGGTGCATTGCGTTTTACCCGTAAAGACCGCAAAACCCTGCTTTGGGATGTGCACAACTATCTTGGTTTTAAACAGAAACAGGTAAACCATGCCGAACTATTTAAATTGGGTTATAAAACCTATCAGCTCCCCGAACTCGCCGATTCTGCACTCGAAAATGCTTATACAGAATTGGAATTACTCGGTTATCCGCTTAATTATAAAATGTTCGATTTTTTGAAAACACCTTACCGTGGCGATGTAATGACGGCCGATCTGCATAAACATTTAGGTAAAACAGTGAGGATGGTAGGAAATTATGTATGCGAAAAAACGGTGCATACCATTAAAAATACCAAAATGTGGTTCGGTACTTTTTTAGATGCCAACGGCGATTTCTTTGATACCACGCATTTTCCGAACACCACACCCATGTATCCTTTTAAAGGGAAAGGCTGTTACCTTATTTTAGGTAAAGTGGTCGAAGATTTCGGCTTCCAGAGCATTGAGGTATTAAAGTTCGCTAAACTGGATATCCAGATGAACCCGGTGGCGGTTTAGCTCGAGCCTGTCATCCGCGAAAAGTCGTCATTGAGAGAAGGCCTTTTTAGTTCTGTGATTTCGGTAGTGCTATCCGCGTGCCGTCATCCTGAATTTATTTCAGGATCCATCATGCTTTTTTTGTCATTCTGAGCGTAACCCGTACCGATTTTTAATCGATAACCAAGGATCTTTTTATCCGAAAATAAACCTGTAACAGTTAATATAATTAACCCATGAGCCGATTAATTTTGCTAATCGGCTCATGAAATGGCTTTTTTTTGAGCCGATTAAATAGTATATTCGGCTCATGCAATATAATTGGGAACTTTCAAACTGGCCGGATTTTACTTTTTCTACCAAAGAAATTGAACATTTTCTTTATGATTTTGCTCAGGAAACAGGAGAAGTAAATGCCTTATTAAAGTCGTTACCGGAAGAAATCAGGCAAGAAACATTATTGGAAATGATATTGTCGGAAGCAATAAAGACTTCCGAAATTGAAGGAGAGTTTTTAAGTAGAAAAGATGTAATGTCTTCAATCAAAAATAATTTAGGACTTAACAAAACACCTGATATTATTAAGGATAAACGGGCATCCGGAATTGCTGATTTAATGATCGATGTTAGAAATACCTTTTCTGATGTGTTGAGCAAAGAAACTTTGCGGAACTGGCATAATTATTTGTTCGCAGGAAGTAAACATATAAATGTAGGGGGCTGGCGAGAGGGGAATAATCCAATGCAGGTTGTATCGGGGAGCTTAGGAAAAGAAGAGATTCATTTTGAAGCTCCACCATCAAATCGTGTTGTAGGCGAAATGAATGCTTTTATTACCTGGTTTAACGAAACTAAGCCACGAGGGGCTAAAGAAATTAAAGATCCTTTGATAAGGGCGGCAATTGCGCATTTATATTTCGAAACAATCCATCCTTTTGAAGATGGAAATGGCCGTATTGGTAGGGCAATCGCCGAAAAAGCGATTTCTCAAACATTGGGAAGACCGGTAATGCTTAGTTTATCTAAAATTATTGAAAGTAATAAAGCGGCATATTATCAAGCTTTAAAAGCTGCTCAAAGAAGCAATGAAATTTCTGAATGGTTAAAGTATTTTGTAGATATTGCCTTACAGGCACAGCTTGATGCAAAACAAACGATTGATTTCACGCTCCGTAAAATCAAAGTTTTCGATTTGTTTAAGGAAAAGCTAAATGATAGGCAAAAGAAAGTACTACAGAAAATGTATAGCTTTGGTTTAGATGGCTTTGAAGGGGGAATGACAGCTAAAAAATATATTTCACTAACTAAAATTTCAAAAGCAACTGCCACGAGAGATTTACACGAATTAGAAAGTTTGGGCATTTTAGTTGCATTTGGTGCCGGGAGAAATGTTCATTATAAAATCAAAGAATTTTAAACCATGATCCACTTTAAAGCAGAGATAGAACGTTTCGAAACCATGGGCGAAAAAACCGGCTGGAGTTATGTATTTATCCCAGCAGCTTTGGCCAATGAAATTAAAGCCGGTTGTAAAAAGAGTTTTAGGGTAAAAGGAAAAATAGACCAGCTCGAAGTAGCCGGATTGGCAACCATCCCGATGGGTGAGGGCGATTTTATTATTGCCTTAAAAGGCGAGCTCCGTAAAAAACTGAAAAAAGAGGCAGGGGCAAACATCGAACTTTATTTAGAGGAAGATAAAGATTTTAAAATCGAAATGCCCGAAGATCTGGAAATCTGCCTTTCGGAAGAAGAGCACCTGATACAGAATTTCTTAAAACAGCCTAAATCACATCAAAACTACTATATCAACTGGATCAATCAGGCCAAAACCGAAGCCACACGCACCAAAAGAATTGTAATGACGGTTAAAGCAATGGATAAAGGACAGGATTTTGGAGCGATGATAAGGGAATCGCAGGGTAAATCTTGAATTGAGTTTTTAGTCTCCAGTCTTGAGTCGGGGAAATATTGGTTTGATGGTATGGTGGTTGATGATTCATGGCCAGATAGCCTAAAATGGCCAAATATCATTATCGCAGACAGCTCTTAACGTCTTATGAGTCAGGTTTACCAGCTATAAGCCATCAACCATGAGCCATTAAACTATGAACAATACGCCATAAACTTTGAACTAAAACTACGGCTTCGGACTTAATCTTTCCGACTATAATCCCTGAACCAACTCGAAACTTTCATCTGGATTACACCTAAAAACGCTTCCCTAAAAATACGGGTGCTCATTTTTGAGGTACCTTCGGTGCGATCGGTGAAAATGATGGGAACTTCTACCACTTTAAAGCCAAACTTAATGGCAGTAAATTTCATTTCGATCTGAAAGGCATAACCTACAAATTTGATCTTATTCAATGGAATGGTTTCCAGCACGATTCTGCGGTAACATTTAAAACCTGCAGTGGCATCCTGAATATTGATCCTGGTGATAAAACGCACATACATCGAAGCAAAGTACGACATTAAAACCCTGCCCATTGGCCAGTTTACCACATTAACACCTTTTACATATCGCGAACCAATGGCCACATCGGCTCCATTAATACATGCTTCGCGTAATCTTGCCAAATCATCTGGATTGTGGGAAAAATCGGCATCCATCTCGAAAATGTAATCGTATTTTCTTTGTAAGGCCCAGTTAAAGCCATAAATATAAGCCGTACCCAAACCTTGTTTACCTGCACGTTCTTCGATAAATAAATGCCCGTCGTATTCGCCCTGTAACGATTTTACAATCTCGGCGGTTCCATCCGGAGAACCATCGTCGATAATTAAGACATGAAAAGGTTGGGTTAAAGAAAAAACCTTTCTAATGATCCTTTCGATATTTTCCTTCTCGTTGTAGGTGGGTATAATGACTAAACTATCTGACACGTTTGTTTTGGTTTTTTATAAAGTAAGCTTTTGGTAATTGTATGATGCACTACATTTTGCTTTCAAACTGCGAAAGTAAATATTTAATGTGAAATCATCATGAATTTTCATTAATTCGAGAGGATTCGTCTCCGCATTTCGTCATCCTTATACGCGATGTCGTCATCCTGAATTTATTTCAGGATCTTTTTATTTGCCTTTTATCCAAGCGCCCAAATATTTTCCCGCTAATTTCGCAGATCGCCACAGAGGCTCTTTTCAGGGCCGAAAACCCTTGTTCCTAAACCCGACAGTAGCGGCAGCCCCCGATTGAAAAAAGGGGCTATAGCGAATGGCGGGACTGCAGGCCTCCAAGAACTACTGCACTTTCATTTTCAACTAGTAATCGTCATCCTGAACTTGTTTCAGGATCTTTTTATACATCTCTCAACAACAAAAAATATCAGCCTGAGCTGGGATCCTTAAAAACCGAGGTAAATCTGTCGGATGGTAACATCTCACAGCACAAAGATTCTTCATTTCATTCAGAATGACAATAAATGGATTACCTTACTTCCTGCATCAACCGCTTAACCAATTGCGAAAACAGGATTAGTGCCAAACCTGCAACTAAAGAGTACAGCGCCAATGCCTTATAACCTTCGGTATAAGCCATTAATTTAGTGGTTAACGAGGCGTTATCAATACTCGACATTTCTGCACCCAATTTACCGGCAGCCAACTGCCCGAAAGCGCTCGATAAGAACCAGAGTCCCATCATCATACCGAACATTTTCTTTGGCGAAAGCTTGGTAATAATCGACATCCCGATAGGGCCAAGACAGAGTTCGCCCAGGGTTAACAGCAAATAAGCAAAGGTGAATACATTTAATGAGCTAATGCCCTGTACGTTGGCGAAGAACCTGGTGGCATAAAAAACATAAAAGCTCAATGCCAGTAAAAGGAAACCGATACCAAATTTTACCACAGTGTTCGGCTCAATTTTGCGCTTGTAAAGGCCTAACCATAAAATACCTACGATAGGGCTAAAAACAATCACGAAAAATGAATTGGCACTGTTGTTAACCACATTCGGATCGATATTGAAAAAGAGGATTTTATGGTCGAGGTTATCTTTGGCAAACAATGATAATGAACCACCACTTTGCTCGGATATGGCCATGAAAATGAAATAGCAAAAGATAAAGACAAAAGCAGCGAGTAATTTATGCTGTGCTTTTTTGTCATTTATGCTAAACGTTTCGTACAGGAAATAAATCATGGCTACAACACCGATCGTATACATGAAATAATCGGTAAAAGCGGTATTTTTTACCATGATATAAATCAATGGGATACACACGATTGAGCCTGCGTAAACGGCAATCTCAGATATTTTTTGCTTTGATTTTTTGAGATGTAATAATGGAGAATTTCCGATCGGGCCCAAATGCTTTTTGGTGAAAATAAATGTTCCCAAACCAAACATCATTACCAGGGCCGCAGATAAGAAACATAAATGCCAGTTGTAATATTTGCCCAGGTAAATGCACATGGCACCGCCTAATAAGCCGCCCACGTTAATACCTGCATAAAAAAGTCCGTAGCCGGCATCCCTTCTGTTATCTTTTTCGTGGTAGAGTTCGCCCACCATCGATGATACATTGGGTTTGAAAAAGCCTGTGCCTATAATGGATAAGGTAATACCAACATAAAACAGATCGTGTGGCGAAAAAGCCAGTACAAGATTACCGATAATCATTAATGAACCGCCCCAAAACAGTGATTTTCTGAAACCCAGAACCTTATCGGCAAAGATACCCCCGATAAAGGTAAATGCATATACAAAAGCCTGGATGGCACCATATTGCAGGTTCGATTTCTGATCGCTCAAACCCAATTGGTCTACCATAAAAAAGGCCAGTACACCACGCATGCCATAAAAACAGAAACGCTCCCACATTTCTACCAGCGACAGATGCCAGAGCTGTTTTGGATATTTTCCCTCAAAATTCTGTATCTGTTCTATTGAAACTGTTTTTTCCATTGAAATTGGTTTAAAAATTAAAAGCCCGATCGGAGCCGGGCTTTCTATGTTGTTGTGTTTTAAATTAATCTAAAATATCCTGGTGCATCATTTTTTGCAGCTTTTTCGTAATAGCGAATAATATTAAAGATGCAATTCCGGCCATTACCACAAACATCATGAAAAATTCGTAAAGCGAATTGATCTGGATGCCCAAAATAGACTGATATTCGAAAGGAATTTTTAAATCTTTCAATTTTGCAAGTTCTGCTGCACTTGGCGTAACCGTTTTCGATAAAATGGGCTGAAGGTTAATTCCTGCATCGGCCGCCTGTTTAATTTCGGCCGTTCCCGGAGGGTATAAACTACTTAAAATACCTGCAAATTTGTTGGCAGCGGCATTGGCCAAAAACCAAACGGCCATTAACAGCGAAGCAAATTTTAAAGGAGCCAGTTTATTAACCAATGATAAACCGATAGGCGACAGGCAAAGCTCGCCACAGGTGTGCAGGGCGTACATACCGATTAACCACATCATGCTTACCTTGGTTGATGAAGCTACATCTTTTACACCAAAGGCAATCCATAAATAACCCAATGCAAGTAAAAATAAACCCAGGGCCATTTTAGTTGGCGAAGCAGGTTCGTTTTTACCCAATTTAATCCATAACCAGGCAAAAATCGGTGCGAACGATACTACGAAAATGGAGTTTAACGAAGCAAAAATACTCGCAGGTACAGTAATGAAACCTAAATCCCGCTGCGTTTGTTCGGCAGCAAAGAATGTTAACGAAGCACCTGCCTGTTCGAAAGCGCTCCAGAAAAAGATGACGAAAAAGGCAACGATAAAAATTACACCTATGCGCTGTTTTTCTACATTGCTTAAGGTTTTATTAGTGAAAATGATAAAAGCAATAAAGAGTACCGATGCTACCAATAAATAGGTTAAAAAACTGAATACTTTTGCATCGATATAAAATAAACCGATCATTAAAGCCGAAAAAGCGGCAAGACCAATACCGATAACCAAAGGGTTTAAAGCTGCTTTAGGGGTTCCTTCGGGTACTAGGCCTAATTCTCTACCATCGGGTGCCACCACATATTTTTTCTGGAAAAAGATCTGTACCAAAACACCTAAAAGCATGGCGATACCACCTGCAAAAAATGCCCATTTATAATCCATTACATTTCCGGTTTCACCCAAAAAACCACATACAATCGGTCCTAATGCACCACCAACATTTATACCCATATAAAAAATGGTATAAGCGGCATCACTTCTTTTATCACCTTTTGGATATAACTGACCAACCAACGAAGAAATATTCGGTTTAAAGAAACCATTTCCGGCAATCATAAATCCAAGTCCTGTAAAAAATAGGAAAGTGGATAAAGATTGATTGGTGTGGAACAATGATGCACAGAAAAAGAGGATAAACTCACCAAGTGCCATCATCAATCCTCCGGTAATGATCGATTTTTTATTTCCCCAGTAACGGTCGGCAATGTAACCACCGATTAAAGGCGTTAAATAAACCAATCCGGTATAACTACCATAAAGGTTAGAGGCGAAAGCTTTATCAAATAGCAGGGCCTTGGTCATAAACAGCACCAGAATGGCCCGCATGCCGTAGTAGTTGAAACGCTCCCACATTTCTGTGGCAAATAATACGTACAAACCCTTAGGATGGCCTTTAGATTGATTTGGTATTGATGTCATATTCAGTGTTTTAGTTTGTTTGTTGTGTTGATAAGATTTTATTTAATGCCATATTCTTTCATGATGTTGTTCAGCCATTTCAGTAATACCAGGCCAATTACGGCCGAAGCCATTAACAGTGAAAAGTTTACCCAGAAGAAATTGGCTTTATCTTCGTAGGTATCCCACAAAGTGGCCAATACGCCCGATAGTTTATTTCCGATAGAGGTAGAAACGAACCATCCGCCCATCATTAAAGAGGTTATCCGTACAGGACTTAATTTAGAAACGAGCGATAAACCCATCGGACTTAAAAACAGCTCGCCTATGGTAATTATACCGTAGGTGCCCATTAGCCAGAGTACCGAAACTTTTTCAGTTCCGTTTTTGCCGATGTATACAGCGGTAACCATTACCAGAACAGAAATGGCCGATATAAACAGTCCGAAAATAATTTTACTTGCAGTGCTCGGTTCTTTCCCTCTACTACGTAACCAGGTGAAAAAGGCTACCACTAAAGGGGTGAGGAGGATTACCCAGGCAGGATTAATGGATTGACTTAAGTTGGTTGCCCATAATTCTACGTCGCCACCTTCCCTGGGTAATTCGGCTGCAGGAATATTTTTGAAATAAACAGGGTAATTATATTCTTTTTGTACAACGCCATCCACTTTTTGTAATCGGAAAGCATGATCGTATTTGGCTACGCTATCTTTTTTATAGATGAGATTCTGTGATAGGCTCAAGCCAGAGAAGGTATTTTTTGCTGTGGTGTTGGTGAGGCTTCTATCGGTATACCGATCAGCCCAGGTGGTTAAAGCGGTACCGTTCTGCTTAAACACGGCCCAGAATAGTATCACCACCACGAAAATGGTTAATAAGGCTGCAATTGGCCGCTTTTCCTGTTTGCTGGCTTTAAAAAATAACGTACTATAAAAATAAATAACCGGGAAACAGGCAAATATAAAGGCATCGGTACTGGTAGAACCTACTAAGGGGTGACCAATTAATTTAGTCGGTAAAATCCACCCGATAACACCTGCAATAATAGAAGGTAAAAGGATAAGCAAACAGATTTTAATAAAAGGCATATCGCCATCTGCCATACCTTTTTTAATATCAAAAGCCCGGTAATGTTTCAATCCTGAAATAAATACCACCACGCCGATAAACATGCCTATGCCGGCCGCAAAAAAAGCATATTCCCAGCCCAGCATAATATATAAAGCGGCACCGAAAAAATTGCAGATAAAGGCGCCCACATTAATGCCCATGTAGAAAATGTTATAACCATCGTCTTTTTTCGCCTGATATTCGGGTGTTGAGTAGATATTCCCCAACAGGGTAGAGATATTGGGTTTAAAAAAGCCGTTGCCCAAAATAACCAGCGTCATGGCCAGATAAAGCATGGGTAGGTTATGCACCCCCATTAAACAATAACCTACGCCCATCATCAAACCGCCGATGATGATGGATTTTGCATAACCCAGGTACCGATCGGCCAATAGGCCACCTAAAAAAGGTGTTAAAAATACCAGTGCGATAAATGTTCCGTATAAATCGGCCGATTCGGCCTCTGTCATTGCAAAACCTGCTTTTACATCCTTTAAATAAAGGGTAAAAATACCGATCATTAAATAGTAACCAAAACGTTCCCACATTTCTGATAAAAAAAGGAATTTTAACCCTTTAGGGTGTTTAGTTTGGTTTGTTGTGGGCATTGATAATAAGTTTTTAAGGCGCAATATAGCGAGTGAAGGCCATTCTGGCAAATTTTTAAGCGCTATAGCAGGTAAATGATTTGTTAAGATCTGTTAAAATCAGAACTTTCTGATGGGTTTTACATTTTTCTTGGGATCGGCATATAGCTCATCGTTTGCATCCGGATCGTTATTAAGGGTAATATCTTCCTGAAGTTTTAATTTACCACCGATAACCTTAAAACCATCAAAAGTGCCGTCCGATCCAAAATATTCAAACTTGTCCTTTATCTCCGGGTCGAAAGATGCCAAATGATCGAATACGATTAAACCTGCTTTCTGATCTGTTTTTAAGGTCATGGCATTCGATTTAGCGTATTCGAAAATCATCCGGTTCTTTCCCTTCAGTTCTTTTCCTTCAAAAACCGGTGCACCAAAAGTAATGTTGTCCTTATCGAAGGAAAGGATTTCGATTACCTTTTTAGTGGTTAGCTGCGTGTTCCCTTTCCAGCCCAGAAGTACATAATAAGGTAGGCGGTTTCCACTGGTTATCGGTACAATCTCATAATAACGTGCCCCGAACCATTTCTGGTTATTGGTAACCATATTGGGGTCGGCAATATTCTCTGTCTGATCAATCAGCGGATAAAGTTTCAGCGGACCGCTTTTGGTGTTCATCTGGATGGCACCATAATAACGGTAAGTACCATTTTCGAGCTGCACATACCAGCTTAAAATCCTGAAAGCCTGATCGGGCGATTTAATTACAGATATGTTTTTAAGCGAATCGAAAGCGAAAGCGTAAGAATTTGGCGTTTTTAAAGCTTCAACCAGTGTTTTTACAAATTTTCCGTTGATTTCCAGTTTTTGGGCATCGCTTTGTGCATCAACTACTTTTGATGATATTTTGCGTAAGGTATCCTGAAAAACGGCCAGTTTATTGGAGCCCTGCTGTGCTTTTAGGTTAAAGCTCAACAGGGCGAGAACCAAAAGTATATTGAATTGGAGAAACTTCATGCTAACCGAAGATAAATAAAATCCGTTGATTATAGTTTTTCGATTACCAATGCGCTTGCACCGCCGCCACCGTTACAAATGCCGGCCACACCGATTTTTCCATCATTTTGGGCGAGTACCGAAAGTAGTGTAACTACAATCCTGGCACCCGAGGCACCAAGTGGGTGACCTAAAGAAACCGCACCGCCATTTACATTTACCTGTTTATCATTTAAGTTTAATAATTGGTTATTCGCTAAAGAAACTACCGAAAAGGCCTCGTTGATCTCAAAAAAATCAACATCTTTAATGTCAATATTTGCTTTATGCAAAGCTAATGGAATTGCTTTAGAAGGTGCTGTGGTAAACCATTCGGGCGCCTGTTGGGCATCAGCATAACTTATAATTTTTGCCAAAGGTTTTATACCCAGTTCTTTTGCCTTATCGGCACTCATTAAAACCAAAGCTGCTGCACCATCATTTAAGGTAGAGGCATTTGCTGCGGTTACGGTTCCGTCTTTTTTGAAAACGGGCTTTAACGAAGGTATTTTATCAAATTTAACGGCTGTTGGTTCATCATCGGTATCGATCAGGGTGATTTCGCCTTTGCGGTCTTTCACTTCTACAGCCACAATTTCAGATGCAAATTTGCCCGAAGTTTGCGCTGCCTGTGCTCTTTTATATGATTCTATTGCGAAATTATCCTGTGCCTCGCGGCTGATGTTGCATTCGCTGGCGCAAAGTTCTGCTGCAGATCCCATGTGGTAATCGTTGTACACATCCCACAAACCATCTTTTACCAGTCCGTCGGTTAACTGTCCGTGCCCTAAACGGTAACCATTTCTGGCTTTATCAAGGTAATAGGGTACATTGCTCATGCTCTCCATCCCACCGGCAACAATTATATCGTTATCGCCATTGGCAATACTCTGGGCGGCAAGCATAATGGCTTTTGTGCCCGATGCACATACTTTATTAATGGTAGTTGCAGGTAAATCAGGCAGGCCGGCAGCTTTTGCAGCCTGTGTAGCTGGTGCCTGACCTAAATTGGCCGACAACACGTTGCCCATATATACTTCCTGGATCTGTTCTGGTTTTAAGCCCGCTTTTTCGATAGCCGCTTTAATGGCAAAACCACCAAGTTGTGGAGCAGAAAATTGAGACAATGAGCCTCCAAAACTGCCAATAGGGGTTCTTACAGCTGATACAATTACAACTTCTTTCATGAGCAAAATTTTTTATGAATTTTTGGTTAGGCCGCTAAGTTAGTTAAACCTTGCAGGTTTTTAAAACGTACAAGATTTAAAATTATTTTTATTTAACGTATAAGTAACCTATGAGGTTTTCAAAACCTCATAGGTTTTATCAAATGGTCAATATTTTTTGGAAATGTGTGGTTCGGTATTTTATGGCTGCCGGCGGTCCTGCTATCCCTCCAAGTCCTTCCCGAATCTTCGGGATGCCTCGCTGCGGTCTTTCCGTTCTATCAGGTTTATGTTACTCAGTTTAGTGCTGCTTGGCTTAGGCTGCTGGGTGCAGAAAATACAAAACCTGCAAGGTTTAAAGTAGAAAAATGCTTGCGCTCGTTTCCAAACGAGTGCATCAATAACTACACGATTTTATCGTTGTAAACGATAAACTATTCAACGCTCGTTAGAAACGAGCGTTAGCATTGGAAATATAAACCTCGCAGGTTTTTAAAGCCTGCGAGGTTTATTTACAAACTTCCGAAGTCTAAAAGGCCCTGTGCGCCGGCTGACTTCGGAAGTTTAACTATTCCTCCTTCGCTTTACCTTTTTTTCTTGATTTTATGGCCTGGGTAAGCAGGAACTCAATCTGTCCGTTGGTGCTGCGAAACTCATCTGCAGCCCAGGTTTCTACTTCTTTTAATAAAGCAGGACTAATTCTTAATACAAAAGCTTTTTTATCTTTCTCCGCCATTCTTATTGTATTGCTTGTATATTATACCTCGTTTTTAAATTAATGAGGAACATTTCGAGATCTTCTATCTTATTTGAGGTAAACAGGAGTTTTTTGCCGTTTTTAAATTCGATTTGCAAACCCCTGTTTTTATCATTTAAAATGAATGCTTTATCTTTAAATTTAAACCAAAGCCGGTTTTTAATGCCGTAACCCCCATATTCTGAAAAGGCATCGAATTTTCTGATGTATGCTTTGTCAATACTCATCCAGCGGAAATAGTTTGGCTTAAAATGGAAAGGGAGATATTTATAGGTAATACCCTCAGTATTTATTTTGAGCGTAAGCTTAATTTGCTGGATCAGGTAAATAATTAAAAATGGAGACAAAACAGCCAATATTGGAGCGAAATACATCTTTTTAAATTCTTCCAAAACCTGGCCGTTTTTATAAAAAATGATCACGGCCAACGTGGGTATTATCGTTGCTGCGGTAATCAGGTATAACCACCATATTTTTAAACTCTGTTTTTCCTCAAATTCCATAACCTAGTTATATAAAGTGCCGGTATTTACCACGGGCTGTACATGTCGGTCGCCACAGAGCACCACCAATAAATTACTTACCATGGCAGCCTTGCGTTCTTCATCCAGTTCTACAATTCCTTTCTGCGATAATTTTTCCAGAGCCATTTCTACCATCCCAACTGCACCTTCTACAATTAATTTACGGGCAGCAATTACAGCGGTAGCCTGCTGGCGCTGCAACATGGCGCTGGCAATTTCGGGCGCATAGGCCAAATGCGAAATCCTGGCTTCCAAAACTTCGATACCCGCCCTTGATAAACGTTCGTTTAGTTCGTTCTCCAATAATTCGCTTACTTTGTCGGCACCATCTTTTAAGGTAATGCTGGTTTCTTCGCCCTCGGCATGATCATAAGGGAAAATATTGGCCAGATGCCTTACCGCCGCCTCGCTCTGGATATTTACATACTGCATGTAATTTTCCACAGAGAAAACAGCTTTTGCGGTTTCGTTTACTTTCCACACTACAACAGCGGCAATTTCGATGGGATTACCCAGTTTATCGTTTACTTTTAACTGCTGTCCGTTTAGGTTGTTTGCCTTTAACGAAAGCCTTCTTTTAGCGGTTAATGGATTTACCCAGAAAAAACCATCGGCCTTTACCGTGCCCAGGTATTTACCGAATAAGGTTAATACCATCGATTGGTTGGGGTTGATGATTAAAAAGCCCGGGAATATTAAAAATATATCAACCGCCAATAAAATTCCTCCCCATAAGAAGATCTCTGAAACAAAACAGAAAATAGATGCCGCCAATAAAACGATGCTTATTGCGAAAGTTAAATACCCAGATGGTGGGCTAATGATTTTTTCCTGATACATAATTGATATTAATTTGATATCATAAAGTAAAATATAAAATCTGGTAATTGCAAACAAAAACGCTAAAATGTATATTAGATAAAAATGTTATTTTTGACAATACAATAATTATATCGTTTTGGCCAAAATCAAGAGAAATTCCCACAAAATCCTTTACCGTAAATATTCATCGAACCTGAAATATGTGATGATGGCCTTTACGGTTTTCATCATTACACTGTTCCTGCCCAAGCAACCGAGATTTAGGTATGAGTTTGAAAAAAATGCGGTATGGAAAAACAAGGATCTGATTTCGCCCTTCAGTTTTGCCATTTTAAAAACCAATCCGCAGGTAAGTACCGATAAAAAGAATGCTTTAAAAGATATTCTGCCGGTTTATCAGTTTGATAAAGGCATTACCGCTACTGCATTGGAAGAATTTGGAAATGAATTTGATATTAAGTGGAAATCGAAACAGCTCGACGATAAAGAAAAGAATACATATAAAGCAGCTGCATACCGTTTGTTGCAGGGTATTTACCAAAAGGGGATTATCGGGTTAAATGTAAAACACCAGGCGGGTGGCAAGAATTATGATTTCTCGCTGCTCGAAAATAATGTGGCACAGGAGAAAAATACACAGGATGTATTTACGGCTGAAACAGCTCTGAACTTTTTTAAAGAAAACTTTAAGGCGCCCAACCCGGTAATGGGCGATTTAGTGGCCAATCTGGCCATTGATCATATTACCCCGAATATTGTATTTGATGAACGCTTAACCCAAACGATACAGGATAACACCATCAATAATATTTCTACCACCAAAGGGATGGTGCAGAAAGGGGAGCTGATTGTTGCCAAGAACGATGTAATTGATGAGGAAATTTATCAGAAACTAGAATCGTACAAGGCTACTTACGATGCGCAGACGAAAACCATTGGCAGCAGGGCACTGGTTTACCTGGGGCAGGTGGTACTGGTCGGTTTTATCCTTACTATATTAATGTCGTTCCTTTTTCTTTTCAGGAAAGATATTTTTGCCGATAACCGTCAGCTTTCACTGATCCTGATTGTAACCACTGGTATGTTGCTGGCCTTAACCTGGGCCATTAAAATAGAAATTCCAAGTTTGTATTACATTCCATTTTGTGTGGTGCCGATTATCATCAGGATTTTGTTTGATACGCGTTTGGCGCTCTACCTGCACATGCTGGTGATTTTGATTGCCGGTTTTTTTGTAGCCAACAGCTTCGAGTTTGTATTTTATCAGGTTACCGCCGGTATGGTGGCCATATTCAGTATTAAAAACTTTGTTAAACGCGAAAGGTTCCTGGTTTCGGCCTTATTTATATTGCTGGCCTATTTTGTTTCGTTTGTAGGAATTGCATTACTCCGCGAGGGATCTTTCCGCGAAATAGAATGGTACAATTTTATTCCTTTTGTTTTTAGCGTACTCTTATCGCTTCTGGCTTATCCATTGATTTATTTATTTGAACGGATTTTCGGTATCACATCGGATGTGGCCCTGATAGAGCTCACCAATACCAATAATAAACTATTGCGGGAGCTTGCTTTTAAAGCGCCTGGAACGTTCCAGCACTCGTTACAGGTGGCCAACCTTGCCGAGGCTGCTATTTTTAAAATAGGTGGTAATTCGGTGCTGGTAAGGGCAGGGGCTTTATACCACGATATAGGTAAGGTAGATAATCCGCAATACTTTATCGAGAACCAGAATACCGCAGTAAGCCCGCACGATAAATTGCCTTACGAGCAGAGCGCACAGATTATTATTCAGCACGTACATAAGGGAATTGAGATTTTAAGGAAGAACCAGATTCCGGAAGCGATTATCGATTTCATCAGAACGCACCATGGAAATACCCGGGTTGATTATTTTTACCAGTCGTTTTTGAAAAATTCTCCCGAAAAATTCGTCGATGAAAACATTTTCCGCTACCCCGGACCCATACCTTTTAGCAAAGAAACCGGGGTGTTAATGTTGGCAGATTCGGTGGAAGCTGCCTCAAGAAGTCTGAAAAATCCCGATGCACAGAACATAAATGACCTGGTTGAACGCATAATTAACTACAAATTGGAACAAAATCAGCTTGATGATTGCGATTTAACGTTAAAAGATATTGAAACTATCAAATTGATATTCAAGACGATGCTGATGAGTATCTATCATGTGCGCATAGATTATCAACAATTATCATAATTTTTTTTTGCAGAATAACTTGTTTTACTATATTTGCAGACCTCAAAACAACGCCGGTAGGGCGGAAAAAGGAGGTTGAAAGGTGAGGTGCCTGAGAGGCCGAAAGGAACAGTTTGCTAAACTGTCGTACTGGTAACGGTACCGCGGGTTCGAATCCCGCCCTCACCGCTGAAATAAAAAAAGTTGGTAAAAAAAATGGAAAACCCAATAAAATCCATATCTTTGCCATCCCTTAGAAATAAGGTTAAATAAAAGATCGATACCAAAGTTCGGGATGTAGCGTAGCCCGGTATCGCGCCACATTTGGGATGTGGAGGTCGTAGGTTCGAATCCTGCCATCCCGACTAAAAGTTTATCCACTTTAAAAACAGGATACAAATAAAAAAAGATCGATACCAAAGTTCGGGATGTAGCGTAGCCCGGTATCGCGCCACATTTGGGATGTGGAGGTCGTAGGTTCGAATCCTGCCATCCCGACGAAAAAAGGATTTAAAATCCGTCAAAAACCCTCTAAATCAATTGATTAGAGGGTTTTTTGTTTTTATCTCATATCAATCTGGTGCTAAAAAAATCAAAGTATTTAGCACCTATTCTAGCACTAAAATCTTATTTCTATCATTGTAAATTTCTGAGTCGCATATTTTTTTCAATCACTAAAAAATATTTTGCACCATTTTGCTATCACTTGGCTTTTTTACTATTTTCCAGGTGCTAGAATAGGTGCTCAGCTTAGGAGGAAATTTTATGAAATCTCAGCACACTTTTGCCCTCTCATTTTATTTAAAGCGGGAAAATGAGGTAAACGGCAAAGCGCCAATTTATGCGAAAATTACCGTCGATGGTAAGTATTTTACAGGGAAATTATTATATTGGGGCCATGACCAAACGCTTTCTCTCCGTTTCTCTGGCTTCTTTAGCTAAGCTGTTCTTTCCGAACCATCCTGTTTCATCCTGGACGCCTATTTTTCTATTTCTTTTGTTGACTAAATTTGTACCGCCAATAGCGTTATCTGATCAATTCCAATCCGATTATCATTAATTGTATGTTTATAAAACGCTCCAGATTGTTTTTTTTTGTTAAAAATCCCACTGCTTTTGCAGCAACGATATTTTTAACAGTTTCGATGTTCAGTTGTAAAGAAAAGGTACTACCACCTGACAATAACCAACCTCCAGACAATAGCCAGCCTACGGCCCAGCTTTCGGTGGTGAGTACCATAGCGGGTAAATATGTTTCGGATGAAATGTTTTTAACCTCGACATCGGGTATGGTGGTTGCAGCTGATGGGAGTATATTCCTCAGCGATATTGTAAAGAATTGTATCCGTAAGATTTCCGTGGATGGAAAAGTGAGTTTGTTTGCAGGTAGCCTTACAGGCGCAGAAGGAATTAGGAACGGTAAAGGCAGTGCAGCGCTTTTCTCCCGTCCCGAGGGTATGGCGTTGGACTTACAGGGCAATATCCTGGTGGCGGATGGTAACTGCATGATCAGGAAGATCGATATGGATGGAAATGTGAGTAGTTTTGCCGGTAACGGTAAAGTTGCCGTGATTGATGGTCCTGCAGCAAGCGCTTCTTTTTCTTCGCCTTATAGTATCGCGGTCAATTCCAAGGGGGAAGTTTATGTCTCGGATTTTAGTAGCGAGATCCGGAAGATTGATTTAAACGGTAATGTAACGACTTTTGCAGGTTCTCTGCAGGGTGGCTATAGGGATGGAAGAGGGACTGCTGCACTTTTTCAGGGATCACTGAGTCTGGCTTTTGATAAGTGGGATGTGTTATATGTAGCTGAGCGGACAAACCAGAGGATAAGAAAGGTAGATGGGAGTGGTCTGGTGTCTACAGTGGCAGGGTCAGGTAATATCGGGAGCGGAAATGGAATGGGGAAGGCTGCATCTTTTAATTTTCCGTCTGGCATTACTTTTGATTCAGCTGGTGATCTATTGGTTGCGGATTCATGGAACCATCTGATCAGAAAGGTTAGTCCCTCTGGGCTTGTGTCAAATTATGTAGGGAGTGGAGTAAAGGGAAATGTGAATGGAAAAGCTGCACTCGCAGCCTTTAGCCATCCTGCGGTTTTGTGCTATGATGCAAAAAAGGGACTTTATGTGGCTGAACCGGAAGCTCATAGGGTAAGGAAAGTTCTGCCTTCAACCGACGTAGTGCCATTGTATGGTGATGTTAGTCCTGTGGATGGTGCGGCACTTGAAGTGTATTTTTCCCGTCCGGAAGGTATTGTTCTGGATAGGCAGGGGAATATCTATGTTTCCGATATGGATAACAATATGATTAGGAGAATCAGTGGTACAGGATATGTGAACGTGTTTGCGGGTAATACAGAAGCTGGCTTCCTGGATGCAGTAGGGGCGAATGCCAGGTTTTCTGCACCAATGGGGCTTGCTATCAATGATAATGGTGAAATCTTTGTAGCAGACAGGAATAATGCCCTGATAAGGAAGATCAGCCCATCGGGAGTAGTGGATAAGGTGCCAGGGGATTACGCCATTACTGTCATTAAACCAAGCGTTGTTGTTCTGGATAAATCAGGTAATATCTATTGCAATGATGTTTCCTATAGCAGTTTATATAAGATTGATAAAAATGGCAGACCCAAGTCATTGGCCCAGTCATGGGGAACTTCTGGCAACGGATGGATGTGGGACCAGCCTTCGGGGATGATTGTTGACGGGCAGGGAAATATATATGTCGCGGATAGCGGAAACAATACCATTTGCAAATCGGTAAATGACGGGGACTATTTTTCTTTGCTGGCCGGGAGAAGGGGGTATGCCAACTATCCGCTGTCAGGTAATACAAATGGGACTTTGGAGTTGGCCACATTCAACAGACCGCGTGGAATTGCCATGGACGGTGCGGGTAATATTTATGTAGCTGATTCGAATAACCACCTGATCCGTAAGATTAGTGCTTCGGGGATGGTGACGACGATTGCAGGTTCCGGCGTGGCAGGTTACTCTGACGGAGTGGCGCTTGCTGCAAAATTCAATCATCCGGGGGCCTTGGCACTGAATTCGGACGGAACGGTATTGTACGTGGCTGATGAAGATAATTATCTGATCAGGAAGATTGTACTCGGAAAGTAGGCTGAAATTATTCTCGATTGAAGCGCATTAATAAAAAAATAAGTTTTTATACCGTGATGGATAACTGAATTGAATCCTCTTTTTGAGGAAGCTGATTTTTGTCTGAAACGAAAGGTTAGGCACGTGGGTACAATGCTGCCAGAAACCAAAATTCCCGACCATCATGATCGGGGATTTTGGAGATTTTTTAAATAACTTCATTATTTTAAGCATCCGGACAGACAAATAATGCCGTGTATGTTACTTTGCAGGCATTTTAAAAGAAGGAGGGATCGAACTTTCGGCCGATGCCCATAATTTATTCGGGCGTTTACCCATGGTGAGCTCCAGTTTTCCGCCTTTCATTAAATCCTCGTGCGAAAACCACGATTTATTCCAAACCTGGCCGTTTAGCTTTGCCGATTGTATATACTTATTTTCAGGTGCATAATTCAAACATGTTATTTCGAATTTCCTGCCATTCCCGATATCCAGTTTTACGTTAGAAAATGTAGGGCTGCCGATAACATACATCGGAATGCCCGGGGTAATTGGATAGAAACCCATTTGCGAAAACACCACAAAAGAGGTTAGCCCTCCGCCATCTTCATCACCTGGAATACCCATCAAATCGTTACGGAACCACTGGGAAAGTAAACTGCGCACACGTTTTTGGGTACGCCATGGTTGGCCGGCATAATTATAAAGATAGGGGATATGCATGGCCGGTTCGTTGCCCATAGAAAACTGTCCAACATTACCGGTATGGTCTGGCAATTGGGAATAAAAATCAAACCTGCTTTTTCCCAACGGCGTATCATACATTTTTTCCAGTTCATCCACAAATGCCTGTTTTCCGCCTATCATATCAACCAGATCGCCTATATTGTGCAACACATCCCAACGGTAAAGCCAGCCGTTGTTTTCATCGTATGTTTCCCTTGCGCCCAATCCACCCGAAAAGCGGTAATCCAAAGGTTGGATAAATTTGCCATCAATGTCTTTAGGATGAAAGAATTTGGTATCTGGATTAAACACGGTGTGGTAGCTTTTACTTTTCTCTAAAAAATATTGAGCTTCATCGGTTTTGCCAAGTTGCTGGGCAATGTTGCCCAGGCACCACTCATCGTAAACCGTACCCAAAGTTACCGCTATGGGTTGGCGCTTTTCGAAACCATGAACCTCTGGTGCGGTTTCTTTTTCTCCGGGAGGCAATGCGGGGAAGTATCCCTTATCTTTAAAAAACTGATCTAAAGCACCTGCTTTTTTTGCCGACCATGGCGACAGTGTTTTTTCAGTGATCCCGGCCTTACAATATTGATATGCTTCTTCGAGGTTAAAACTCCGGAGGCCTTTGTTATAGGCATCAATTATGGTTGCCACGCCATGGTTACTGTTCATCCTGCGGCTATCGCCGGTAACTTCGGGAAAAGTGGGCATCCAATGGTCGTTCATCTGCTGGGCCATGCGGAGGTAAGAATTAATCATATTGCCTTCCATTTTGGGCTCAATGATCACGCGCAGCGGATGTGTTGCCCTGTAGGTATCCCAGATCCAGTCGTCGGTAAAAAAAGGAGTGCCGTTATCATTGTGGACTTTGCCGTCAAAAGCACTAAAATACCGCCCGTCTTCTGATAAACTGATCATGCGCTCGTAGGTGCGGTACAGTGAGGTATAAAAAATGGTTTTGGCCGTTTCATCCGTTCCCTCTACCGCAATTTTTCCAAGGGTTTGGTTCCATATATTTCTGCCGTTTTGAGCCACTTTATCCAGCTCATAATCCTTTATTTCCCTGTTAAGGTTCTGTTTTGCCTGTTCTACACTGATAAATGATATGCCGTAACGGGCCTTGATCTTTTTTGTGCTGGCCGGATATTTTAATGTCAGGTAAGCATTCTGGCCTGAAGTGGACTGATCTTTTGAATCAATTTGACCATTTTTTTGTTTGCCGGCCTCAAGGGGTGATAAATCGGTCTGGAAATAAATATAAACTTTGGTGTTATTGCCCAGTTTCTGAAATCCGCTTACCACATTTTCATTAACCGACAGTTCACCGTTTCTGGTGTTCAGGATCAGGTATGCGGGACCGGATTTTGAAAAGTTGATGTCGTATATTCCCGATTGGTGCGAGGGAGCAAACCGAACATTAATGCCATAGTCGTCCAGATCTACCTCATAATAATAGGGTTTGATGATTTCATTATCATAACCATAGGCCATGGTGGCGCTGGTGTTTTTCAGATCGCCCTGGAAAGGACTCAGGTTAAAGGCAGAACTTCCCCTGTGGCTGGTAATAACCAACGGTAAACCGTTTATGGTATTGGCCGTGAAATTATCCCGTTCGGGGTATACCCTTAACAAACTATTGGGCAAATGTACAGTAGGATAGGTAGGGACAAGCAGATGGCTGATGTTCCCGATATAGGGATTTACGTAATCTACAGGTTGTTTTTTGATCTGGGCATCGGCCGTACCGGTAAAAAACGCGATCGGTATAATGCAGCTTAATAATGTGTAAAAGAATTTTTTCATGTTTTTGCCATAAACCCACAAGTATCATACTTTTTGATTCCGGTTATTTTCACCTATGGGATATTTGATTTGGAAAGCAAGTTAGTAAAACGATTTATTAAAACGAATATGTATCATTTCTTTTAGGTATTTCCTGGATTTAATATCCTGCACTTATTTTTTTCTTAGTTGTGGGTAATGCAGGTTTTTATTGAATCTTTTGATGTTTTTCTTTCAGATTAAGATTGATTTGGTATTTTGCATGCCCAATTAGATAAGGATATGGCTTCAGGTTTTTTTGCTGTTTTAGACGATATAGGTGCTTTAATGGATGATGTTGCGGTAAGTGCAAAACTTGCTGCAAAAAAAACAGCCGGAATATTGGGCGATGATCTTGCCGTTAATGCCGAAAAATCAACAGGTTTCCTCTCATCAAGGGAACTTCCGGTGTTATGGGCGATTACCAAGGGCTCATTCGTGAATAAACTTATTATTGTTCCCATTGCACTGTTGCTGAATGTGTTTTTTCCGGTGGCCATAAAAATAATTCTGGTACTGGGAGGGATATACCTCGCTTATGAAGGGGTTGAAAAGATTGTAGAATATCTTTTTCATCGTTCCGCAGATACCCATCAGGAAACTGCAGAGGTTTTACAGGAGGATAAGGATGCGGAAAAGATAAAGGTTAGATCTGCTATTACTACAGATTTTATTCTTTCTATCGAAATTGTAATCATCGCTCTTGGCAGCGTGCTGGAAGAAAGCATTACCTTACAGATTGTAACTGTTTCGATTATAGCGATTCTGGCCACGGTAGGGGTTTATGGAATTGTGGCCATAATTGTTAGGATGGATGATGCCGGATATAAGCTGATTAAACGTTCGAATGGAAAAGGAGCATTTTCAGCCCTGGGCAGATTACTGGTTTCGTCGCTTCCCATCGTGATAAAAGTTTTAAGCGTGGTGGGAACAATAGCATTGATACTTGTTTCGGGTGGAATTTTCGTACACAATATTGATTTCATGCATCACCTTTTACCTGGTGTGCCTTCGATAATAAAAGAGTTTGGTGCCGGTTTAGTTGCCGGATTATTGGCTGTTGCCTTTGCAATGGCAGCCAAAAAGATCGTTCAGCTTTTTAAGCGTAAAGCCTAATGCAAAACCTGACAGATGCTTTAAAGAATCGGAAAACTGGTTAACTGATAGCCTAAATTCATGACACTGTAGTTTAAACACAAAAAAAGCCTTTAAATCGAAAGATTTAAAGGCTTTTTAATTTTATACGCAAAACTTTTCTGTGCAGCGTATTTTAGCTGATCACCAGCTTACTCTTTAGCTTTTAAAGCTGTATCAATACGGTCGGCAAGATCATCCAAATGGGCTTTTGTTTGTCCGTTGGCATTTGATCCCGCTTTTTTGATTGAAACAGCGAGTGCTTTTAACTCACTTTTAACAACCGAGCTTACATCATTATTGGATGCATTTGCACCAGGACCACTTACAATGGCAATTAGCCTGGCCAGGTAATTTTTTTGCAGGTTGCGGCGGTAAACATCTACCGCTGTATTCGTTTTAAGTTCAGAAAAGACCGAGGCATTTAAATCTGCCATTAAATCGGTGATCTTATAGGCATCGGCTCCGTCAATGGCTTCGGCTGTGATCAGTTTGTTAAGCGTGGCATTGCTTAAAATCTGGTTGATAACCGGTACCTGTAACAAGGTAATCACATAAATGGGATCGCGGCCTGTGTTATCAAGGATGTTTTTATCAAGCAACCAGGTAGGGGTGGTAAAAAGCTGCTGATCAAAAAAAGCCATTGCCTCTCTCTGTTTAACGGC
>NZ_DJDT01000111.1 GCF_002432345.1 Pedobacter sp. UBA5917 | reverse complement strand
TGCACTTTGCGGTTAATAACCTTGAAAATTTCCCCAAAATTACCATCTTTATGAATTATGACTGGTTTTTTTTCGGGTACTTCTGTTTTGTCTTTTCTGGGTTGCTTGGCTTTAGGCGTGCTGTATGCCTGGTTGCTTTATCGTGGTAACAAAAATCTGGATAAAAAACTTCAGTATGGTTTAACGGCGTTGCGCATTGTAGTGGTTACCACCATTGCATGGTTAATATTTGCACCACTGATCAGAACCTTAAATTACACTTTAGATAAGCCTGTAATTATCATCGGGCAGGATAATTCGTTATCAGTAGGACAGGTTAAAGCGGCCGGTTTCGACCAAAAATTATACGAACAAAACCTCAAAACTTTACAGGATAAACTATCTGATAAATACGAAGTAAAAACGCTTCATTTCGGCGATCAGGTTGCCGATGGTTTTGATTTTAAGAACCAGGGGAAATTAACTGATGCTTCTGCTTTTTTTCAGAAAGTGAAAGATGAATATACTAACCGGAATGTAGGCGCGATTATTTTGGCCACTGATGGTATTTTTAACCATGGTGGAAATCCACTTTATAGCATTAATCAGATCAATGCACCGATTTATACCATTGCTTTGGGAGATAGTATTCCCAAACGTGATGTGCTGATTTCGAATGTTAATTACAATAATATCGTGTACCTTGATGATGATTTTACAATCGAGGTTCAGGTTCAGGCTTTTCAAAGTGATGGAGAAAGCACTTCGTTAACGGTAAGCCAGAATGGCGGGAAGATAGAGGAACAGAATATATCCATTTCTGGCGGTTCTTTTGTTAAAACAGTTCCTGTAAAAATCCATGCTGGTAAAATTGGTGTTCAGAAATATACTGTTCAATTGAGCACTTTAAAAAATGAAATCACTACCCGCAACAACGTTCAAACCTTTTATATAGAGGTTATTGATGGCAGGCAGAAAGTATTGTTAGCTGCAGCTGCCCCACATCCCGATTTAAGCGTATTAAAAGAGGCTATTTTGCTGAATAAACATTATGAGGCTAAACTTGCCCTTGCTGATGATTTAAATGCAACAGATCCCTCTAAATTTGATTTAATCGTATTGTATCAATTGCCCGATGTTCAGAACCTGTCAGCTGCCTTTCTCAAAAAGTTAGCCGGCCTGAAAAAGCCAACCTGGTATATTTTGGGCGGACAGAGTAATGTAAATGCCTTTAACCAGATCCAGAATCAGGTGAATTTAAGCGCTGCAAATGGTTCTGTTCAAGAAGTGTATGCCGATTTTGCCAATGGATTTACAAGTTTCAACCTTAGCGAAGAAGATAAAAAACAGTTTTCGGCCTTCGATCCGTTATTGAGTCCATTTGGAGGGCTAACCGTAAATGCAGGTGCTACACCGGTTTTTAACCAACGTATTGGCAAAGTGAGCACACAACAGCCTTTGCTGTTTTTTGCGAACGAAAATGGCGCTAAAACAGGTTATCTGATGGGAGAGGGACTATGGCGCTGGAAACTTTCGGAAGCAGAAAATGAAAGTAGCCAATCGGTTTTAAACGACCTGATTTCAAAAACAGTTCAATATTTATCGGTTAAAGATGATAAGCGCAGGTTTAAGGTTTTTACCTCTAAGTCGGCTTACGATGAAAATGAAGCCATCCAGTTTAACGGTACGCTCTATAATGATAGTTACCAGCCTGTAAACGAAGCAGAGGTTAAACTCCAGGTAAAAAACGAAGCCGGAAAAGTATTCAATTATATCTTTTCCAAAACCGAAAATGGCTATCAGTTAGATGCCGGAACGATGCCTGCCGGTAATTATTCTTACCTGGCCAATACAGAACTGGGCGGCAAGAAATTCACCGCATCAGGCAGTTTTTATGTAAATGCATTAATTGCAGAGTATCAACAGACAACTGCCAACCACCAGCTTCTAAATACGATTGCCAAACAGAGCAACGGTAAACTTTTTATGCCCGAAAATCTGCTTAAAATTGCAGATGAAATTGCCAGAAACGAGAACATTAAAACCATCAGTTACGAAGACCGTAAGTATAATGAGCTGATTAATATGAAATGGTTGTTTGGTTTAGTGTTAATCTTATTAGGCACAGAGTGGTTTTTAAGGAAACGCAATGGAGAATTATAACATTTCTATTTCTGAAGTTATTGAGGTTTTAGGAACTATTGCCTTTGCCATATCCGGTACTTTTACCGCTATGCAACGCAAGCTTGATCCTTTCGGTGTGCTCATCATTGCCTTTGTTACCTCGCTTGGTGGAGGTACGGTTAGGGATCTGTTAATTGGCGATACGCCTGTGGCCTGGATGCGCGATATGCAAACCTGTCTGATCATTTTATTTACTGCATTGGCAACCATGTTTTTTAAAACCCATGTACAAAAAATGAAAATCACACTGTTTTTATTTGATAGCTTGGGTCTTGGCTTATTTACAATGGTTGGGTTGCTGAAAGGTATTGCTTTTGGTTTAAATCCTGGTATATGTATCGCATTGGGTACCATTACCGGTTGCTTTGGAGGAATTATAAGGGATACATTACTCAACACCATACCTCTGGTATTCAGAAGAGAAATTTATGCCACAGCCTGTATATTAGGTGGTTTGCTCTACTATTTGTTGGTATGGCTAAATGTAGAGAGCGTGGTGGCAAAACTCTCGGTAGTGGCTTTTATTTTCGTTCTACGTATAGTAGTGGTGAGGTTTAAGCTTTCGCTGCCGAAATTTGAGTACTAAAGGTTAACTGTATAAATTGTTTACCCTTCCACTATGCTCAGGGGGGTAACTGTGAATAGCAAATTGCCTATCGGATTGTTTAATTGTTAAATGGCTAAATTGTTAACTGCAAATTGCCAACTGTGAACTGAAATCCGAACTCAAAACTTCGAACCCCCAACTCAAAACTAATCCTTCTTCTCTTCCTGGATAATCACAAAAACGTCTTCATTGTCTTTTTTCATGAAGTATTTTTCGCGGGCAAATTTTTCGGCAGTATTTAGGTTGGTATTTAGTTCGTTCAGATCTTTTTTAACCTGGGCGGTTTCTTTCTCGAAATATTCTTTTTCTTCCTGCAGTTTATTCGCCTGACTCCGGTATTCATACTGCGACATCATATCGTTTTTGTCGAAAAATAGCATCCACAGCGCAAAAGCGACAGTAGCCAGGAAATATTTATTGCGGAAAAGATCTATTAAACGTTTCATATTTTTCTAAAACCGTTATTTAAACCTTACAGGTTTTCAAAACCTGCAAGGTTGTACGAGCAAATATAGTATTAAAATAAAAACATCCGAAGATTTAAAATCTCCGGATGTTTCACAAATAAGTTTTTCAACTTGTTAACAATAATAAAGTTGTCATGTTGAGCCTGTCGAAACATCTATCGAAAAGTTCTTCGACAAGCTCAGAATGACATACTATAATTGAATTATTTTTTAGCGTATTTGAATTTTGAACCGATGAAACGTGCGTTTTCACCTAATTCTTCTTCAATACGTAATAATTGATTGTATTTTGCAATCCTGTCTGAACGTGATGCAGAACCGGTTTTAATCTGTCCGCAGTTTAATGCAACAGCTAAGTCAGCAATCGTAACATCTTCTGTTTCGCCAGAACGGTGACTCATTACCGAAGTATAACCATTGTTTTGGGCTAAAGTTACTGCATTGATGGTTTCAGTTAAAGAACCAATCTGGTTTACTTTTACTAAAATAGAATTAGCAGTAGCTTCGTCAATACCACGTTGTAAACGCGTTACGTTGGTTACAAATAAATCATCACCAACCAATTGAACACGGTCACCAACTTTATCAGTTAAGCTTTTCCAGCCAGTCCAGTCGTTTTCGTCCATACCATCTTCGATAGAAATGATCGGGTATTTAGCTGATAAATCTGCTAAGTATTGTGCCTGCTCTTCGCTGCTACGGATCACACCGGTAGCACCTTCAAATTTGGTATAATCGTATTTACCATCTTTGTAGAACTCAGATGAAGCACAGTCTAAAGCTAAACAGATCTGCGAACCTGGTTTGTAACCTGCAGTTTCGATTGCTTTTAATACTGTCTCAATTGCATCTTCAGTACCATCAAAAGTTGGTGCAAAACCACCTTCATCACCTACCGCAGTAGATAAACCTCTATCGTGAAGAATTTTTTTCAAGCTATGGAAAACTTCAGTTCCCCAACGTAAAGCTTCAGAGAAAGAAGGAGCGCCAACTGGCATAATCATAAATTCCTGGAAAGCGATAGGCGCATCAGAGTGAGAACCACCGTTAATGATGTTCATCATCGGAATTGGCAAAGTGTTAGCATTAACACCACCAATGTAACGGTATAATGGTTGACCAATTTCGTCAGCAGCAGCTTTAGCAGCTGCTAAAGAAACACCTAAAATAGCGTTAGCACCTAAGTTACCTTTGTTTTCGGTACCATCAAGGTCTAACATGATTTTATCAATTGTATTTTGCTCAAAAACATCAATACCTCTTAATGCATCAGCAATTTTGGTATTTACATTTTCTACGGCTTTTAAAACACCTTTACCTAAATATGTAGATTTATCACCATCACGTAACTCAACAGCCTCATATTGCCCAGTAGATGCACCGCTTGGTACAGCTGCACGGCCAAAAGCGCCTGCCTCTGTTACAACTTCTACTTCTACTGTTGGATTGCCTCTCGAATCGAGAATCTGTCTGGCATGGACATTAACGATTATGCTCATTTTATTTAATTTTTTGTTGATTTTTTAACCTGCTTAGTGTATAAAGTACAATTACTAAGTGCAACATCAAAGTTAGTATATTTTTTAAATAAATAAAGCGTTTTGGGGGTTAATGTTACGATAGTTATTTGAGTTAACCGATGGTTAATTTTAAGTTAATATTGGTTGTTAAGAGAAACGTCATCTCGACCGAAACGCAGTGAAGCGGAGAGATCTATCTCGAGACAGATTTCTCGACTTCGCTGCGCTCCGCTCGAAATGACGGGTTGAGGAAAGTTTTGTCGGTCGGTGATACAGCGATTAATCCTATCGGTCGGTGTCGCACCGACCGAAATATTAGCTTCTTATTTTTTAGCCTGCGCCAAAAGTTCAGAATTCAGGCGTACATATTCATCAATATTTTGTGCTTTTGCAGCTTCAATTCCAAGCTGAGCTGTAGTTGCTGCGCCGGCTTTATCACCCATTTTCAACTGGATACGTCCTTTCCATAATTTAAACCAGGGTGCTTTAACATCCGATTTTTCTGCTTCCGTCATCCACTCTAAAGCTTGCTTTAAGTCTTTTCCATTTTGGAAGTAATATAGTGCAGCATTAAAATAAGGTTTTTTCTCACCTTTCATCGCCTCGGCAATATTGGCCATCACTTTTTCGTCGATAGAAGTGGTGATGTTGATGGTATAAGCACTATTTTCCCACATCATATTTAACTGCGCCGAAGTTTCGGTAACTGCCGCAAATTGCATGGTTAAGGTTTCTACCTTGTCCTTTAAAGCTGTTGTTTTTACACTTACACGCAATACATCATCACTTTCTTTATAAGTGTAAGCTCCCCATTGGTCAGGCGTTTTGCTAAAAATAACCGTCCATTCATTTTTGCCGGGGATACTGAAAAGCCCATATTCGCCGGCAGGTAAATCTTTACCGTCAATTTTAACGGCATCCGTAAATTTAATGCGGGTGGCAGCATTTGCCCCATTGCGCCAAACTGTGCCCAATGGTTCCATACCACCAAAAATTTTACGGCCTTTAACGTTCGGACGCGAATAAACTAAAGTTATTTTACCCAATCCAAAATCCTGGATAATGGTTTGACCGCTACTGGGTTGTGGAAATTTGCTTCCCTGGGCATTTGCGAAATCTGCTGCACCTAAAAGTGCAACAAATAACATTACTGATTTGATTGATAATCCCATTGCTTTGTTGTTTTTGGTTTGCACGAATTTACGCAATAAGCTTTGAGTTTAACAAAATGTTTTAAGCCCTTTAAATCAGCTGTTGTTTCCTGAAGCCAAAAATCAGCTCGTTAAAATATTCGCCATTTTTAAAAATGGTGCCTTTTAATTCCGCTTCAAAAATAAAACCTGCTTTTTTCAATACCTGTTGCGAAGCCAGGTTGGTATGCGAGGTTCGGGCGAAAACTCTTTCGATATCAAACGTCTCGAAACCATACTTCAGCATTTCTTTCACAGCTAAAGGAACAATGCCTTTACCCCAATGCTCTTCTGCAATCCAATAACCCATTTCTGCGCTTTTACTGTAAATATCGGCCAATTGATGTACACCTATAGATCCGATAACTTCACCATTATACTCAATAGCCTTAATCTGCAAAGGATTATGGCTTAAAGCCAATTGAATAAAAGCTTCTCCATCTTTTTTCCCGTAAGGAAAAGGAAATTTATTGGTTAAATACTTCGAAATATTGAAATTATTGGCATGTTTAACCAAATTTTCGACATCTGTTGATTGATAAGGACGCAAAGTTAACTGCATTGTTGTATGATTTTATCAAGATGAGGTCTGTTTGTAACTTTTCAATAAAACTAAAGTCAGAAATAAAATGGTTTTATGTTACACTTCAATCAATTTGAAAAATCTTATTTCGATCATCTTGTTTTAAAGATAGATAATGTTAAGATTCCCGAGGGTATTTTCTGGATAAAAGGGAGTAATGGCATTGGGAAAAGCACCTTATTGAAAGCAATTGCCGGTATATTATCTTTTAAGGGCGATATCGCAATAGGTACTGTTTATTTAAAAAATCATGGTGTTGCCTATCGTAAACTAGTGAATTTTGCCGCCGCTGAACCATTATTTCCTGAATTTTTGAGTGGATCAGAGATGATTGCCCTTTTTGCGAAAGCCAAAGGGGCTGATGCTGGTCAGGTAGAAACTTTGGTTAACGAAATCGGAATGAAGGGCTATATCAACAACCCGTTAGGTTCTTATTCCAGTGGCATGCTCAAAAAACTTTCGCTGGTATTGGCTTTTCTGGGGAAGCCAAAATTGATTTTATTGGATGAACCTTTAAATACGATTGATGCCGAATCTCTTGACATATTATACCACTGGGTAAACGAAAGGTATGAGAAAGAGAGGACCAGTTTTCTGTTATCATCACATCAACCTTTAGATGTTTTAAAACTGTCCGGACTTAAAGAAATCAGTATTGAGGATAAAAAATTAACCCTGAACTTTTAATGTTTCTGCTTTCGAACCTTGCTGTAAGAAAAATATTTGTAGATGGGTTTTACCGTACCCATGCAGGTATGCTGGTGTTTGTTTTCATCATGCTGATAAGCTACTGTTTATTCATTAATACCTTAGGCACGGTTATGCCTGATCAGATCGATTTTTGGCAGTTTTTCTTTACCATCAGTTTGGTAAGCAATCCGTTAATCATGGCTTTTTACCTTATTGCAAGCGTGTTGTATACCTATAAAAGCTTAAAATATGTGCTTAACCAACTAAACTTGCCCCAGCAGGAGTTTTTGTATTATAGTTTTACTTCATCTTCAAAAAAACACCAGTTTATTGCCTGGTGTGCAGTACAGACTTATATATTTATTCCGGTATGGTGCTATACGCTGTACGCCATTGTTATTGGGCTTGTATTTGGTTATTACATTATTTCAATCGGGATCTTAATCTTTCAGTTGCTCTTAATTTTGGGAAGCGCTTACATATGCTTAAAAGAAAATAACCGTTTAATCGAAGCCAGTAAGCTCAATTGGCTGATCCGGATCAGCCAAAAATGGAATAAGCCAGTGTTTTTATTGTACACGTTTCAGGTTTTTAACCGCTCGAAACTTGCTTATGTACTCACCAAAATGCTCTCTTGGATTTTAATTTCGAGCGTTTTGGTGCTTTTTTCTGATCTGGAAGATAATTTCAGGTTACTGATGCTTATTACCTCCTGCATTGTTGTGGCGCATGTTGTGCTCATTTACCAGGAGAAAATTTTTAACGATCGTTATTTGTCCTTTCTACCAAATTTTCCTTTTAGTAAGGCAAAAACATTTTTTGGCTTCTGCATCAACTACCTCATTTTGTTATTGCCCGAAATGTGCTGGATATTCAGCCGTTTTGGGATGTTAACTTCGCTCCAGCTTATTTTGTTCGTTTTTTCGGCTATTCTTTTATTTAGAAGTTTGCTTTTGTTGGATAGGATACAGATGAAAGGATTTTTGATTGGCGTTTTTTGCCTGTTTTTCCTTTTTTACCTGTTTATCATGTTCGGTTTAGGCTTGTTCCTGATCCCGTTGAATATAATTGCAGCTTGGCTAGTGTTTAGGAGAAATTATTTGAATGATAGTGATGTAGGTATTTGAAAGGCCGTCATTTCGAGCGGAGTGCAGCGAAGTCGAGAAATCTATTGAGATAGATCCTGAAATAAATTCAGGATGACGATATGAATGTAAATATCGATTAGAGGTATATTATTATACCAAACTCATGTTCTTAAATATTGGCAAACAAAAAGTTTAACCTTGCAAGCTCCGTTTTGATCTGATTCATGCCAATTAAACCGCCCGACATGCCACTCGATTGCTGAAAAATATTAACTGTAAGTTCGTTATCAACACCCGGGGCAATTGTTACGCTAAATTTAAAATAAGTTGCAAAGGCGCCAAGTAAAAGCCTTTTTACGCGACTGCCTTTTTCCAAAATTAAATTCCCGAACTGATCATTGGTAACAGTATAACCTTGCTGTTCCATTAAATCGGTAATTTTTTTAGTCATTTCTGCTATCGAAGCTCCTTTATATTGGTTCGAGATCAGTCCGTCAACGGTTTGAAGATTTTTTACAAAAAGCGCCATATTATTTATCGTTTAGGTTTATTTTAGTTCATCCAATACTTTAAACAACTTTTTGTTGATACTGTTTCCGCTATAATTATTAATGTTGATGACCACCACATATTTGTTGCCTGCAGCATCGGTATGGTAGCCTGCAAATGCGGAAACATCATTAATGGTGCCACTTTTGATTTTCATGCCATTGTATTCCGGTAACGCCTTTAGGTAATCAGGAAACCAGTTTTCTTTCTGGATCTGAAAAAGTACACTGGCCATTGCCGATGTAGTAATTCTATCACCCGGAGAAAGACCGCTTCCATCAATAATATTTAATGCAGTTCTGTCAATACCCTTATCTGCCCAAAAATTGATTTCCGTTTCGGCACCTTTGGCAGTGGTGCCTGCTTTACCCGATTTTATCGCGATGGTTTTTAAAAGCGATTCGCCATATAAATTGATGCTTTTCTTTAAAAACCAATAGGTAATCTCACTTAAACTTGGCGAGCTGATGGTGCTTATTTTTTGCGTAACCGAAGGGATTACCTGATTGTTCAAAGTCATCAGTCTTGTTGTGGTGGCCTGCTGACCGGTAGAAATTCCCAATCTTTTCAAGGTATCCTGTAAACGGTAGGCACAATTAAAAGCAGGGTCGGGGAGAGCTACTGAAATACCCGTTTTGGAAATGCCCATCCCCCAGCTTCCGCGGAGGTAAGCCGTATTACTGTAAGGCGGAAAAAAAGCATAAGCACGGTCGCCGGAACCCGAACTTCCGGTTTTGAGTTCATTTACAATTTGTACATATGGTGTTGCCGGAACTGTTTTTACAACCTTCACCTCGTCTGCTGTACTGTTTCCGGGTTTTAAATGGATGTCGAACTGATTTTCGCGCCAGGCTAAACCCGAAGTTCCCGCGCCATAATAATTACCGATATCCTGCCAAACCCAACCTTCTGGTGTTGTTTGTGTACCAAAAATACGGTCGTCACCAATTATTGTTCCTTCGATTTTTTTTATGCCAGCAGCTTTTATAGCCGTAACCCATGCGCTTAGTACCGTATTTTCTTTGTTCTGATAGCGCCATGAACCCAGTGTTGGATCGCCGCTACCAATAACGATCAGGTTGCCTTTTAATGTTCCATCAGTGGTTATTGTTCCGGTATAGGCTAAAGTAGTCTGAAACTGAAAATCTTTCCCTAAAATACTGAAAGCCGTGGCC
>NZ_DJDT01000245.1 GCF_002432345.1 Pedobacter sp. UBA5917 | reverse complement strand
TAAGTTTCAATTTCTACATTTGCAACCCCGTCCAACACGAATGCCCGGATGGCTGAATTGGTAGACGCGCTGGTCTCAAACACCTGTGGGAAACCGTGCCGGTTCGACTCCGGCTCCGGGTACTGAAAAAGCCTTAGAGAAATCTAAGGCTTTTGTTTTTATCTGGTATTTAGTTTAAAATTTCTGACCGATCCACAGTTACAGCTGATTTATAAAATTTGTGGCTTTTTTTAAAAGAAATCAATCAAATACTTCGGCTGAATCCTTCAATGCAAAGATCAAAGCTTTCAAAGCTCAGTTACGTGGTCTAAAATAGGCAAAGTTCATCCTGAGACGAATAGATTAGGTCAGTCTGCATTCTGCAAAGACGAATTAGATATATGCAAAACAGGAGTTATCCTCAATTAATTCCTCATCCAACTATTGTAAATAAGCGTCTGCAGTTTATCGGGATTAGGCAAAGGAGTGATTTCAAAACTCCTTGTTTGCCAGCTGTTCAAAGTTAACATTAGCTTCTTTTCGGCACCATTCCGCATGATGTTCATGGTAATCTGGTCGCCGTTTTTTTTATCTTTTAATGGCGGAAATCCGGGTGAGGTAACCTGGTTACCATCAATGCTCAATATCTGATCACCGGGCTGTACACCAGCTTTCCATGCAGGAGATTGCCATATTACTTCCCTTGCTATGATCTTGTTGCTGTTCATGCCTGCTACGATGCCCAGATTATTGCCATATGCCCTGCGACTTATGGTATCTATGTTCAGCCCCGCGTAAGCAAAGTATTTTGAATAATCAGGTGCAGCTGTGGTATTGGCATATAAGAAAAGCTCATCTAGGGGCGTACCGGCTACCTGTTCAGCCTCTTTTTTAAATTCACTTTCTGTAAAACCCCTGTTCTTCTCTTTGTAATAGGCTCGATAAAGCGACTTCATCAGGTCATCGAGCGATCGCTGGTTACGGGTTTCGTGCCTTATTTTCAAATCAAGCATCAGTGCTAATGCGCATCCCTTGTCATAAACCGAAATCGTTTTATTCAGTGCATCCGCATCACGGTTGTTCGGATTGCCTTCCATTTCCCATATTGCGCGGCTGGCTGCCGAAGCAGACTGATGGAGGTGACCTTCCTTATTTTCATAATTGGTAATACATTGCCTAAAATTGTCCAATACCTGTTGTTCGGTCATAAGTTTTGCTGCCCGCGTGATTATATTTTCATAGTATACGGTAAAACCCTCCGAAATCCACAACAGGTTAGTATAATTTTCTTTTGCATAGTCAAAGGGTCCCAGTTCTATGGGTCTGATCCGTTTTACATTATATGCATGAAAATATTCGTGTGCAAGGAAATTATAAAAGTGTATTCTGTTTTTCTCCGCCAGAAGATTTTTATTGCCGATGATGAGCGAAGCGGAATTAAGGTGCTCGATCCCACCAAAACTTCCGCCCTGAGGGGTTCCTACAGCTAAAAAAGTGTAATGTTTGTACGGAATTTCGCCAATGATGTTACTACCGCTTGCGATAATCTTTTCCAGGTCTGCCGTTAGCTGTTTCCGGTCGAGATCTCCCATGTTATAGCCTATAAACTGATGGGGAATCCCTTTTACCATCATAACCGGGAGCGATTCCAAGCGACCCATCAATAGCGGACTATCATATAGCTCATCGAAGTTTGCTGCGGTAAATACATTTGCTTGTCCTGGCAGCTCACTCAGCCCAGTGGCAACAGATAAGGGCCATTTTTGGTAAGGTTTTACCTTCACTGTAACCGGTAATGGTAAAGCCTGTTTGGTGTATAATAGCAGGGCACCAGGTATGATATAGCCATAGTCTTCCGTAAGGTTGTTATTTGCAATAAAAGGATCTTCGGCCTTTACATCATAACTTATCTTAATATTTTGTGTTGCGGTATTCACCCGCCAGGTTGTGCGGTCGGTCTTTTTCCACTTTAAAAGTCTGTTATCGGCACCTTTTACCTCAAAATTGCTTACAGCACCGGCATAATCCATAAGCGAATAAAAACCTGGCGTCCAAACGGGCATGTGAAAATCAAGCGCACCTTTTTTGGCAGACCGATAATTAAGTTCTACATGGTACAGGTGGTTTGAAGGTTTGGGCATGGAGATTACAAAAACAGTTTTTGTAGTCTGCGCAGATAAAAGTAAGGGACCCAAAACAAAAACTAAGAAAGCAATCATGCAAAAGGTTTTTGCTTTTAGCCTGGAATGGTAGGATCTCATCATAAAAAATAAAGGTATATTATCAGAATTAATAGATGTTGTATGTTGTAAATTGTTACATTCAACAGGGATCAAAAGGCAACAATATGATCCAAACAACATTCAAAAAACGATTGCTGAGCGGAAAACAGATGAGTGGAATCAATTAAATGACTGCCTGAATTCCAATGGTGAGAGACTGGTTTTGGCTTTAAATAGTTTACTGAATGACTGTGGATGTTCAAAACCCAATTCATAGGCAATTTCGCTTATCGTCAATTCTGTTGTGGTAAGTCTTTCTTTAGCTTTTTCAATGAGCTTTTCGTGGATATATTGCTGGGCATTTTTGCCTATCAGTGAACGCAGCATATCGCTTAAATATCCCGTCGAAATATTCAATTGATCTGAAAGGTACTGCACTGTAGGAACACCCAGATGCAAAGATTCGTGACTATTGAGATAATCATCCAAAATGGTTTCCGTTTTTTGAAGAATATCATTGTTTACTGCCTTTCTGGTAATAAACTGGCGTTTGTAAAACCGGTTTACATAACTCAGCATCAATTCTATCTGAGCGATTATCACTTCCTGACTGAATTCATCCACACGACTGTTCAGTTCCTGCTCCATAATCCGATAAACGGAGAGGATAATCGCCCTTTCCGCGTCGGATATATGGAGGGCTTCATTGGATGAGTAAGAGAAATAGCCGTATTGCCTGATTTTTTTTGCCAACGGATGTCCCAACAGAAAATCAGGATGGATAAGCAATATATAACCATGGGTTTCCCTATTGTATTCTACAGTTCCTACCAATTGATTTGGGGCTAAAAACAGCATACTTCCTTCATTGTAATCGTAGTAATCCTGACCATATTTCAGTCTGCCGCTGTTTTTTGTGATGAAGGTTATTTTATAAAAACTAAGCACGTCGTATATCGGTGCCATATCTGTGTTGAACGGATTTTTTTCATTAAAATGAACAAGACTTATCAGCGGATGTTGGGGGGCAGGCAGGCCAAAAGCCTGATGACTTTCGGAAATGGATATAAAACGGATCAGTTTTTCGCCTTTATTTTTCATCTTATAAAATTATTAAAAAAACCTATGACAAAATGATCGGCATAGGTTTTCAAAGTTAATTGGATATTTACCAGGGAAGGATGTTATCTGGTCCGCTAAAATTAGCAGGTCCTGTAAAACTCCCGGTGGGAAGATCTTCTGCCAGAGCCACCCTTATTGGTTCGATCGAACCCTCTTCCACACTATCGGTTCCCTGAAAATTATTAAGGGCTGTTGCGGTAAAACCGGGACTAACAAGATGGACTTTGATGTTTGTATTTTCCAGTTCTATTGCCAAAGAGAGAAAAATCCCATTGAGAGCGGTTTTAGAAGCGCCATACACCGCATCGAATGCCGAGCGGTATGGATTATCCGGGTTTGAATTTACCTGTAGCGAACCTAATGCGCTGGATACCGTAACGATACGGGCTGCGGTTGCTTTTTGCAATAATGGCAATAAGGATTGTGTGATGGCAAGCGTAGCAAATACGTTTGTTTCCCAAACAGTTTTTAATTCGCTTATTGGTGCAATGCTGGCCCGTTGTGCTCCAAGTACTTCTTCCATCGTACGGTTGGGGGTGCCGGCGTGCGAAATAGCAGCATTATTTACCAGTAATGTAAGATATCCAAATTCAGTTTGTATAAGATTAACTGCCGCATGGACAGAATTGGCATCGGTAATGTCTAACTGAATGGCTTTTGCTTCACCGCCAATCTCTGCAACAGCAGCTTCACCTTTTTCCAGGTTACGGGAACCTACATATACGATATAACCGTTATCGGCAAGGGCTTTGGCAATTTGGAAACCTACGCCTGTATTGGCACCGGATACGAGTGCAACTTTCTTTTCGTTTTTATGCATAATTTAATGAATTAGAAATTTATGCAACAAATTTGAGCATCCGGATCACGATAGCTGTAGCCAAATCGAGAATATCCCAAGCCAAATCGAGGATAGATTGGAGATTTCTTCGGTAATATCAAGCTAATTCAGCAGTAAAGCTGTTATTGAGCATGGCGATAAAGTTTTAATAACTTTTACTAAGATGCTGACTTATATTTTTGCAGGTTCAGATACGCCGACAACGATTTTTCCGCTGACGCTGTGAGACTCAATGGTTTCGTGCGCGCTGACAATTTCATTTAAAGGAAAAACTTTCTCAACTTTAACTTTTAAAGTTCCTTTTTCAAGCAAAGTGGCAAATAACTGCAAATGTTTTTTCTGGGGTTGCATCATCGGCCAAATCAATTCTACATTTCGTTCCTTCGCCATTTTTAAGGCAATTGGATCATCTTTGGTTGATGAAGGTAAACAAACCACTTTACCGCCCGGTTTAACAATATTAATAGCGCGATAGAGTATTTCTCCTCCCATAGTATCCATTACCGCATCGAGGCCTGTGGCAATTTCTTCAAATTTTTCCGCTTTATAATTTATTGAAGTATCAACGCCCAATTCTAGAAGGAAATCTGCATTTTTAGCAGACGATGTGCCATAAACAAATGCACCGGCAAGTTTTGCGAATTGTGTAGCCAAGTGACCAACACCCCCTGCGGCAGACTGTATTAAAACTTTTTGCCCCTCTTTTATTTGTAACTGATCATTAATGGCCTGATAAGCGGTTAACCCGGCAACCGATACTGCAGCAACCTCATAGAATGAAATATTCGCTGGTTTTTTTACTATCGTTTCAGCACTTGCGATCGCATATTCTGCATAGCTGCCATTTGTTAAACCGAAAATTTCGTCGCCAATCTTAAAATCCAATACATTGCTGCCTACTTTTTCAATTATACCGCTTACATCTTTTCCTAAAATGGCCGGCAATTGCAGGTCTTTGCAGGATCTATGTAATCCAGATCTGATTTTTGCATCAACAGGGTTTATGCCTGCCGCAATTACCCTGATCAAAACCTGGTCATCATTAATAATCGGTTTTTGTATTTCACTAAACTGTAATTCTTCCGGTTGACCAAATTTTTTTATGAGGATCGCTTTCATTGTGCAAATATAACCCTAGGCGGATAAATATCTGGCATTAAGAGAACTGTTTAAGTTTAATGGAATCTCCCGGTACGTTTTGGTTAACAGAGAAGAAAAAATGCAAGAGGATAACTTTTTATCATACGATCTGAAGAGGGAGTTCCGTAAATACTTTCACGAAAAGTTTACCAATGCCTATTGGAAATAGATGTTGAATCGCATTAACCAAATAGAGCCATAGCGAAATCTAAGGCTTTGTTTGATCTGCCGGTTAGTTTAAAATCTCCAGCCGATATCCTTTCCCACGTATCACAACAATTTTAATATTCGGATCAAATTCCAGTTTTTTTCTGAGTTTTGAGATGAACATATCCAAACTGCGGCCCACAATTACGCCTTCATCTTCCCATATCTCCTTTTGCAACCTGCTTCTTTCTATGGTTTGGTTGGGAGATGATGCAAAAATGAGCAGTACACGGGTTTCGGTTCCCGTTAGCTCAATTGTTTGTTCATTTATGATCAGTTTCCGGTGTTTTGCATCGAACAGTACCGAACCCAAAGTAAATATATCGGTAGATTGAATTTCGGGTAAAACTTTCCGCGGCTTAACAGCTCTCAAAAAGATAAAACCCAAAATTGCCAAAAACGGCAGGCTTCCCAGCAGGTATCCATTTCTTGCTGCGCTTATTCCTGTCGGTTTAAATTTAATGTTGATCATATAACGCGCCATAGGTTGCTTTCTCCCTATGCAGGTTATAATATCATCTTTTTTGTTTTTGGATATGGCGAATCCATATACAACATTGGAGTTGCCTGCGTTAAGCACATTAACAATGTAATCATCTGCCTGCGGATCTGCTGTTAACACACGTCTGATCGTATTTACCATTAAGCTTGGCTGAAAAGTTAACTGCTGCTCAAAACTGATCTGGTATTCATTTTCATGAATCTCTTTTACCGGCAATACCCGTGAGGTACTGTCGCCCGATTGCAGGAGTATTTCATGCCCGATCCTGCGCAACAGAATTTCCCTTCTGGTAAGATCAAAGTCGTCGCTTCCATTCATACTGAAAGCCACACAGATTCCCGAAATAAACAGGAACAGTATCACTCCGAACAGGTATTTACCTTTTAGGGAGAGGAGATTCCGGCTATTCAACATAGTGTCAGGTTTTTATTTACAAAGTTTACATTTTTATTTACAATTCTGATAATCAGAACGAAAAGATATCAAAGTAATTTTGCTAAGTCAATTTTGATAGCATATGATAAATAAATGATGTCTTATCGGGTCTGGCTTATCAAAATAATCTATATGTAACTTAATAAAACAATAAAAATTATGAAAAAAGTATTTTATGCGATCATGTTATCACTCGTTGTGGTGAGCGGACTGGTATTTGCCAATCGTGAAATCAAGAATGGAACTACTGAGAATCCTTCCACAAAGCCGCTTTCTGCTGCTGAGCGGAAAGCCGGATTGAAAAAATGGGAGGCTAGTCCTGATGGTATCCTATACAAAAAATGGGAAGCATCTGCTGCAGGTAAAAAAGTGTATGCCGCTGAAGCTAAAATAAGGAAACACCTTAACGATTATACCAATATGGAGGGCGTTGTAACCTCTCTTTCTCTTCCACCTGGATCAAGATTAGGTTTCGGAGTGATGGTAAGGATAAATGACGATGATTATATCGTAAAATTTGAGCCTGAGAAGTCTCAGCTTGGACAATTGCATAGCCTGAAAGTTAACGACAAAATCATGGTAAAAAGCCATAGCGTATCGCACGCGCCCAAGTATTCATATCCAATAGTTTCGTGCGAATATTTAGAACGGGATGGTAAAGTAATTTTTAAACGTGCGCCACGCAAAGGTGGTTGCTAAATCAAGATCGTAGCAAAACAATAAACAGCTAGCTCCATTACTTAATCGGGGATTTTTTAAAAAGACAAAAAGGGTTGCCCATTAAATGGCAACCCTTTTTTATTTCTTAGGTAGAGTTTTAAAAATATCTATTCGAATAATTTATTTAAGGTAACATCATAATATTTACTGTTTTTTAATATATAGGCCGCACTGGCATTTGGTCTTGGCATATCTGTAAGATAAACGGTGTATACCTGTTTTCCCGGGTTAGCCGGATTATGAGGAACACTAAGTGTTAAAGAGAGATATACCGCACCATTACTGCTCTGTATTGGCATTTGGGTTTCGTGATCAATGAATGAAAACTTATATTGGGTTTGTATTAGTCCAGCCCTAATTGGTTTTTTAACAAGGTAATAACCTGCTGTATCTAAATTTCCTCCAATTCCGATAAGGGTATCAATCGGGAGGTAGGTAACCACACTTGTTAGTGTCGATTTAATGATAACATCGAGCTTGCGGTAAGGTACCCCAGCACTGTTAGATAGCGCGATTTTAGATAAGTTAGCGATTTTAAGCTTCATGTACCCTACCGGCGCTGCAGGTTCATTTAGCTGTGTATTTTTTATCAGTTGCGGGGCGATGGTACTATCCGGCTGAAAAATGTATACTGTATCTCTCTTTTTTGGCTGCAGGTTAAATTCTTTCTCAAGCAGTATAGCGCCCGTGTTTTTATTGTAAAAACTAAATTTCCCGGGGCCACTTAAAAAAACATTACCATAAGATTCGACAGGGCGGCCATTGAGTTTTTTACCCAAATTATCGCCAAGGATACTGTTATTGATAAACACAGGGATATCGGCATAGCTGGCCGCATCTTTTAAATAGGATTCCTGCTTTTTGCATGCAGAAATAAAAAGGATAACTAAACTTAAATAAACAAAGTAACGGGTAATGATTCTTGACATATTTTCTTTTATTAATAAGAATAAGTAACAGCTAGGCTGTTACTTATTCTTAAGGTTTTAAAACAAACGGTTAATAAGGTTAAAAGTTAAATTTGGTCCAGTTATCTGTCCAGATTGCACCGCTAGGGTCAATAGCACCATTGTAAGAGCCGCTGGTTCCACCATCAGTTGAAGGTGAGGCAACAGGTGTTAAATTAGCGGGATCATAAGAACCATTTGCATAAAATGCTGCTGATCCACCTGCTAAACCTAAATAATCAGGAGATAATGATCCTGTAAATGCCTGGTTGTTGGCAAATGTAGCCGGACGACCACCTGTAGCTGGTAGATAGGTGGTAACATAACCATGTACTAAATTGAATTGAAGTGCAGAACCTGCTTGTTTGATGTTTTCGAAACGGATACCGTTGTTATATCCTGCTACGATTGAATTTTGAAGGTTTACACCAGATTTTCTTCTGATGTGTACGCCATTTTCAAGTTCATCGGCTTCAGTACCTGTACCACCTGTTGAATAACCTAAAATAGTGAAGTTACTTAAAGCAGGTCTGGTGATGAAACTGGTAGAAGTAGTATCACTTGTAGGGTTGTTATCAGATTCGATACCGTTAGCATCACTAACACCACCTGATGTAGTGTGGTTACCATCACGGTTTTTTAATGCAATAGCATATTGAATTGTACCTGAATAACCGAAATCGAAATCAAAGTCATCATCAATACCACCTAAAGCGATTAAGTGATCTGCATTTACTGTTCCACCGAAAAATTCGAACGAATCGTCATTGCTGAAAGATACCTGGATATGGCTCAAAGTAGTACCCGAACCAACACCACCTAAAGTAAGACCGTTGATTTCGTTATCGGTTGATAATAAGAAACCTGCATATTCGATACGCGCAAAACGTAATACACCTGAATTATCACCTGCCGAAGAACCACCATAAGTTACATCTGCTGGTGGAGATGTAGGGATACCTTCGATTACTGTTGAAGTAGGCTGGTTAGTTGGTGCATTACCCAATAAAATTACACCACCGAAATCGCCTGGAGTAGGTGAAGCAAGAGCAGGATCCGGACCAAATACGATTGTACTATCTGGATTGTAGCTGCTTTCGGCCACATTGCTTCTGTTTCCATCAGCAAAAATCTGTGCATTTTTAGCAATTACCAAAACACCTTTAAGCGATCTGCCTGCATAAGTTACCGCATTACCGGTTACCACGTGCGTTCCTGCTTTAATATGAAGTTTTGCGTTACTACCTGAGAAATAAACCACACCATCTAAAAGATAAAGGGTATCAGGACTAAGTGTACGGCTGCCGGTATATACGCCAGCCAGGTGTACTTTTGGTAACAGGTTATAATCAATAGGTGCTTTAGATGATTTGTTGAAATCGCCGGTGCGCAAAGCACCATCCTTTTTGCAGCTCTGAAGTGCAAATGTTGCAAGTACTGCCAGGAGTACTATTAAGTTTAAATTTTTTGTTTTCATTGTAAAGGAGATTTGTTTAATGTGGAAGATTTGTGTTTGTTTTAAAACATTGTAAAGTTGAAATATATGTTTGAATAATACAAGAGAAATTATAAAATAATTTAACCATAAAATATTGATAAATAGGTATTTATATCACTTATATAAAGTAATTAAAGTATTTTTGAGGCGTTTAAAACACCTCTGCCGGCTTATTTTTTTACCCTGATTTTAAAATTTATAACTAAACGTAATGCTCACGGTTCTTCCGTTTTTTATCCTGTACGAAATCTTATCACCTTTATCTGCTTCATAGGCATCGGTACCATTTCCGGTTAGGTCGTAACCATCCTGTCCATTTAATTTATAGGCTGATGGATTGGTGTAATAAATGGTAGATTCATCCAAAAGGTTACCGATATTGAGCTTGATTTCTGCTTTTTGTTTCATTAGGCGTGCGCTTAACTGAAGATCGATCACGTTACGCCCGTTTTCATATTCAATATCATTCGGGCTTGCCGTTACTACGTAAGAGCGGTACCCTGTGCGGTTATAACTAACATTGGCACCAACTATTTTTGAGTTATAACTTACACCCGCATTAATAAGCCATGGCGATTGGCCATACAACGGACGTTTTACGCCAGGCAATATTTCTTCTATCAGCGAGTAGGACGTACCTCCATTTTCGGCAGCAACCCTGTAATTTACGGCAGTTACTTCAGAGCGCATCCAGGTGCCATTTCCAAAAATGCTTAAATCGCGTAGCCACTGCTTATCGGCGATAAACCCCAGCGACTTGCGGAACTCCATTTCAAACCCTTTATTGGTTGCTTTTTTCTGGTTCTGGAAACGCAGGTAGCGTATTTTGCCGGTCGAAGAAGATACATTCTGTGCAACAAGTTCGAGGGGGTTATCAAAGTCTTTATAAAAGGCCGATACCGATATAATTTCTCCCGGACCAGGGTACCACTCATAACGGAGGTCGTAATTTTTGATTTTGGTACTGATTACATTCCAGCCGCTGATATACGATTCTAAATAGGGATCGTACAACTCGAAATAAGAAGTTTCCCTAAAGTCGGGCCGCACCACGGTAGTAGAATAAGCCGCCCTGAAATTCATCTGCTCGTTAAGGCTATAGGTAGCATTAACCGATGGCAGGAAACGCCAGTTTTTTTCGCCAGTGATAAAAGGATTTACTTTCTCGAAAC
>NZ_DJDT01000039.1 GCF_002432345.1 Pedobacter sp. UBA5917 | reverse complement strand
CCTGAACTTGTTTCAGGATCTTCCTCGCTATATAGACCCTGATCCCGAAGGTTCGGGACAGGGTGACGATGTGCAAAACCACGTGCGTGAGGAACTACCCGTTAAGACAATCCCTTTTTCTTTTTATAGGTCATCTTTGCTTTTGTACCAGCGCTGTAATTGTAATTTTTTAAGTTACTGGCTTTCTTTTCGTGGAAAGCTGCACCGCGCTCACTTTCTTCATCTTCATCACCGGTTTTCTTTTTCTTAGGTTTAGCCGCTGCATCAACCACTTTTAAATCTTCCGGCAGTTCCATCACTTCAAGTTTTTGCCCAATGGCCTGCTCAATTTTCTTCACCTCGATCAGCTCGATATCTGTAGAAAAAGTAATTGCAACAACTTCTTCCTCACCATGTTTAACGATACGCTGAATTAAGGTTTCTTTTTGCTCAGGCAGTTCTAAGTGTAAGATAATCGGAATTCCCTCAATATTTAAATCTCCAAGGTTTTCGTTCGCAACGATTAAAACCCTTGCATCTGGATTATCTTTAAAGTCTTCAATATCATCATAACCCTTATCATCAAAAAACAACGAACGATAAATACTGATCTCTCCTTCTTTATTATGATTGAAGTTTTTATATACCGTTTGTGCGGTTAACCTTGTGTTTACAAAAACCACTACTTTATCAAAAACCTCGGTATCATTCAGTAATAAGGTAAGCAGGTTCAGTTTGGTACGGAAATTAGGCACCTGATACAACATCTGCGGATAAACTTCGGCTTGTTTTTCGCCTATTTCATCTACTTCAACTGTCGCCGCAGAATCTTTCATGAAAGGGGAAATCATGTGGTTCAGTTTTTCGTGCATTACCTCGGTAAATACCACATGCTGTGATTTATAAGCACTGTTGGCCAACTCTACAACCGGTAGCTGTAAACCCTTTTTCACGATCAATTCGGCATTATCCACTATAAACAACTGGATTTTATTGGTATTCAGTGCCAGTTTTAAATATAAAGCACGTGCCCTATCCGGAACTGCAACAATAATATCGCAGCCATCCGTTATTTCGTTCATCTGTGCGTCAACCGCGCCACGGCTATCGATTCCCAAAATCCTGAAGGTATTGTTGCGGTTCAATAGTTTAAACTGCTCCAATACGTGATCCACATGTTCTGCATCCGGCACTAAAATCAAAGCCCTTGGTGCTTCTTCAAAAGCATACTTCAATTTCATTAAAGTAGCTAAAACATAGGTTGTTGTTTTTCCCGAACCCTCCGGCCCCACCGCTATAACATCCTGACCACCTAAAATACGCGACATGGTTTTGGCCTGGATTTCTTTTGGAGTTAAAAATCCGGCATCCGTCATGGCCGCTACAAGTGGTTTGCTAAGTTTTAATTTATCTAAAGACACAGTTACTTTTTTATTGATTGAAATACAAATATCCTTAAAATAATTAGCTTTTCTGAAATTGAATTTAAAGCCGGCTTAACGATTCCCCCTTAACTAAAGGTATTTGACGTAATGGATCAATTATTTTAAGGGCTAAAATCAGAGTAACAAGCTCATTTAAGCTATCAAATTACGATTATGATAAAAAATAATCAGCTGGAAATGAATAAATTACAAATTTATTAAAAATAAATACTACTAAATCTATAGATATTATATACTTATTTCTATATTTGCTCAACATTAATCATAAAGAAAAACAATGTCGAACAATTAAAACGCTAAAATCATGTCAATCTATTTTCAATATCCCAGTATAGATGAATATCAGGCCCTTACCTATCCTCTAAAACAGGAGAATGATGAGCATGAATATTTAAAAAACGAAGATAGATTAATTAAGGAACAGATTTTAGAATTGAGGGATTATTTGGCATTAAAACAATTATAAAAACATGGCCAGTTGACCGATTGGAAGGTTGGGGTTTCATAAACCCTCTACAATGGTTCGAATCCATTACTAGGCCGCAAAGTGTATCTCATAGCACTTTACCTGATTCTGCTCAATCAGGTAAGATTTGGTTATCTTATATTTGTTTTGTTGTTAGCAAAGGCTATCCGCGAGGGATAGCCTTTAACTTTTCAATCCTACTGTCATTCTGAGCACAGCGAAGAATCTTTTAGTCGAGTACTGTTATTGGCAGTTATTTTTTTGTTTATTTACTTTCACGATTATCATCCTGATCCGATAGCTATCGGATTTATTTTATTAACCGTTTTATTATTTTTAAAGATCTAATAGCTACTTCGTGGTCAGCACTCTTTCTGTAAGATAGACCCTGAAATGAATTCAGGGTGACGACACTGAATTTAGTATAATTCATAAACTTAATTGTAAGGAACCATATTCTTTCCTGATCAATATTTTTTTTATAAATCTCAAAACATTTTATTTTAAACGTGGTTATCTATATAATTCACATTATACTAATCTTTTACAGATTAATTTGTTTGGTTTAAAAAAGGGATTTATGGATATAAATCCCTTTTCTTTTATGCCAATATTTTAAATCATATCTTAGCAAGATCAACATAACAACCCCATTTTAAATGAACCGAAAACATTTTCTTTCCTCATTTATTGCTGCTGCAACAATACTTCCGGCATTTAAAACTTTGGCCAATACGGTAGAAAATGAAAATTCGTCATTTAAAACCCCACCTTATTTAAAACCTGGCGATACCATCGGAGTAACCAGTCCGGCGGGTTATATTACATTGGAGCAGGTACAGCCTTCCATTTTACAGATGCAAAGCTGGGGTTTTAACATCAAAATTGGCGATACCATTGGCAAACGCGATTTTACTTATGGCGGAAATGATGAAGAAAGGTTGATAGATTTCCAGAAAATGCTTGATGATCCCAATATTAAAGCGATTATGTGTGCCCGTGGTGGCTATGGTTTTGTAAGGATTATCGATCAGCTTGATTTCTCTTCTTTTAAAAGAAACCCAAAATGGATTATCGGTTTTAGCGATATTACGGTTTTACATTGCCATTTGGTCAAAAACTATGGCATTGCATCCATTCATTCCAAAATGTGCAACAGCTTTCCCGACGATTGGAGCAAGGCCGAACCCATACAGATTGAAACCATTCTTTCCATCAAAAATGCTTTAATCGGCGAACAGATGGGCTACACCGCTCCTATCAATATCAATAACCGGATAGGAAAAACAGATGGCATTTTAGTTGGTGGTAACCTGAGCATTATCGAAACACTGGCAGGCAGCAACTCTGATCTTGACACCAAAAATAAAATCCTTTTCATCGAAGATACAGGCGAATACCTTTATAGTATTGACAGGATGTTGTGGAATTTAAAGCGTACGGATAAACTGAAGGACCTAAAAGGCTTAATTGTGGGTGGCTTTAAAGTAAAACCTGATGATGCGGGAGAAGAATTCGGTAAAACTGTTTACGAAATCGTTATGGAAAAAGTTAAGGAATACAACTACCCCATCGCCTTTGATTTTCCTGTAGGTCACCAACGGAATAATTTTGCCTTAAAATGTGGTGTAAACCACACATTGATCGTGAATGAAACGGGTACGGTGTTAAGGACGGTTTAGCTTGGTCTACCACCTACCCGATCGTCACCCTGAATTTATTTCAGGGTCTATATAGTTGAGCTAAATAACCCATTAAAGTTTTTTAAGAAACTCGTCATTGCGAGGAGGAACGACGAAGCAATCT
>NZ_DJDT01000095.1 GCF_002432345.1 Pedobacter sp. UBA5917 | reverse complement strand
CCGATTGAAAAAATCGGGATGCTCGCACCTGTCGGGTTTAATTAACAAAAGATTGTTCTAAACCGCCCTGTTTTTATCTTTAACTCGATGAAAGGTTTGATTTTTCCTGCACCAGCCTACGTTAAATAAACCCGATTGTAGGGAAGAGCTTCCGATCCTTCATCGGAACTCGGACCAAAAAGCGGGATTGAAAATGCCAAAAGCACAGAACCGGTCGTTTCCTATTATCGGAATAAGATATTTTTAGGTTTTGGAAACGAAAGGTAGAATTTCTTAGATACTGTATTCTCGCCATCCGCTTTTCCCGATTGAAAAAATCGGGATGCTCGCACCTGTCGGGTTTAATTAACAAAAGATTGTTCTAAACCGCCCTGTTTTTATCTTTAACCCCGCAGGTTTCAAAAAACCTGCGGGGGTTGATAGATTATTTCTTCAACTTCGGTATTCTGGTTGGGGTATCCGTTCCATTAACAATGGTTACAGCACTTTTTGCAATAGCTTTAATGGTAGAAAGGATGTTCTCTACATCTAAAGAGCTATATTCGTCTTTTACGCTATGGTATAACTTATCGATGTCGATTTTATCGGTACTGATGGTGTGTGCCGGAACGCCTAAAGCGGCTAAAGTAGCATTATCGCTTCTGTAAAATAAATTCTGTTCCGGATAAGGATCAGGATGGAAGGTAAATTCGGTACCGGCTAAATTTTTCTGTAAAATCTTACCGAAATCCGATCTTTCATAACCGGTAATAAATGCGGTGTTTTTGCCAAATTTAGAATCTTTACCAATCATTTCGATATTGAACATGGCTACCACATCATCAGGGTTTAATTTTTCTGAGAAGTATTTTGCACCAAAACCGCCAATTTCCTCAGCTGTAAAAGCAACGAAAATGAGGGTACGCTCATTGTTTTTCTGTGCTTTATAATATTTTGCCAAAGCAATCATCGCTGTGGTACCCGAAGCATCATCATCTGCCCCATTTGCAATACTATCGCCATCTATAGGTTTTAAAAAGCCCAAATGATCATAATGACCAGAGAAAACCACAATTTCTTTTGCTTTAGATTTACCTGGGATAACACCTGCAACATTGAATAAAGGCATTTTGGTTACCTTGTTTTTAAAAGTCGCAGAAAAATCTGTTGCGGCATCTTTACCTAAAACGAAAACCTGTACAGCATTGGTCGTTTTTTTAATATCTTCTTCATCAACCGTTGTAGGTTTGCTAAAATGATCTCTATAACGATTAAAAAGATCGGCAAATTTACTGTCTACTAAAACAATCTGGCTTTTTTCTGCATTTAGGATAGCCCTGAACTGGGCCACAAAAGGCTTTTCGGGATCCAGTTTAACAACAGTGGCATTCGATTTATCGAGCGTAATGTTTTCGGCGGTAGCACCGGTAACCATTAAATTTTCAGGAGCAATTTCCTGTCCGTCTATCTTAACACTGGTGCTTTGGTTGGCTATCTGGTATTTATTAAATGTTTGGCGGAATGTTTTTTCTCCTGTTAAAGGTTTTAAACCGATTTTTTTAAATTCTGATTCGATAAATGTTGCTGCTTTATCAATTCCTGGTGTAAAAGTTGCACGGCCCTGCATATCATCCGCACTTAGGGTTTTAATCAGGTGATCGGTATACTCACGTGTGATAATTTTATCGATATTCTGCGCTTTAAGCTGCAAACTTGCCATGCCGACAAGGGTAAAAAAGAGTGCTTTCTTCATATAATAAGTTATAAAGGGTTCAATTTAGGGATTTTGGTCGAGAATTCCGCAGTTGCTTGCCTACTGGTTGATGGTTTGATCGTTCATGGTCTTATAGGTCATGGTTGATAGCTTAATGGTTTGATACACCATCGCTGGCCACATAATGATTGACAGCTTTGGTGATGGTTTGATAGCCAATGGTTGATAGCCTGTTAGTTTAAACACGCCTATGGTTAATAATTTGTGCCTTTAAACCATAACCTATGAACCATATAACCATTAACCGGTTGATAGCTTAATGATTATAATCTCCAGACTATGATCTATGGACCATCATACCACGAACCTTTTTTCCGCTCCATCATCCATTTTCCATCTTCCCTTATCCATTCGCATCCCCATCCCAATCGTATTTTTCCAGATCGCGGTAGGCTTTGCCTTTAATAATTTCTTTCTTTTTGGTTGATTCGGAATCGACCCTCGTTTCGTGGATATTGTCGGCTACTTCGAAGTGAAAATCCTTGTCTTTTTTTGAATGGTAAATGGCTACTTCATCACCATCTGATATTGCATAATCGTACGGTCCGCGGGCGCTCATCAGTTTTACAAAAACAGGCAAACATTCGAAAAAGATAAATAACAAACCAATAAAAGTAATGGCAATTGCCGTATTGTTATCGCTGGTGCCATCTACATTAAATTTAAGCTGCCCAAGGGCCCAGTTGCGGTCGGCAAAACCAGCAATATCCGATAAACTATCCAATTGTTTCTTGGTGTAGAGTTTTTCGGTAAACAGGCCATCAAATTCTTTACGTTTATCTACAAAACCCTCAGATTTGTTAATAGCTGCTTTTAGCGAATCGAGTTCTGTGGTTCGTTGCTTAATTTCTGCTTCCTTACGTTTGGCATAAGGGCCATAACCCATTACGCCCGAAGTTTCGGTGGTTTTATTGCCGAAAATCTCAAAATTAAGTTTTTGCCTGTCGGCTTTTATACCTTTTTCAAGCGAATCGCGGGTGGCTTTCTGTTGATTTAACCTGCCAAACTCTACCTGGTATTTTTTCTCGAAAGCTTTGTTCAGCGTGTCGATTTTTGAGCGTTGGCCGTTGAGGTAACTTACCTTTAAGCGTTCTTTTATCTCTTTATCGAAAATCTTTAGCTCAAGTGGTCGAGATATTACCATACCGATCATGATGGCCAGTAAAATACGCGGTGTAGCCTGTAGTAACTGTTTATTGGTGCTTGCGCTTTTGTTAATACTCGATACAATATAACGGTCCATGTTAAAAATGGCCGCTCCCCATAAAAAGCCAAAAACAATGGCAAAGATTACGGCCAGATCGGCTCCTTTAAACACAAAATACATGGCATAACCGCCCGAAAGTGCGGCAAATAAGCCTGTAAAAAAGATGGTGGCGCCGATGCCGGTATATTTATTTTGTTCCGAAGGGTATTTTTCGAGCGTTGTGATGTGGGCGCCAGAGCAAAACCAGAAGAAACGGTTCAGTTTGTCCATTTGTGAATTTTATATTTAAACGCCTAAGGATTAAAGTTGTTACAGTTTTAAACAAAATTTTATGGCAATTTTTTGATGGGGAGTGTAAAGCCGATTTTCCTATATTTGCATAAATACATTTAATAAAATGAAAGAAATATCGGTACAAGAACTAAAAGAGAAAATCGATAACAAAGAAGATTTTCAACTAATTGATGTCCGCGAAACATTCGAATACGAAGTTTCCAATCTTGATGGTGAGAATATCCCTTTGGGCGGAATTTTAATCGAAGCTGACAAGGTTGCTAAAGATAAACCGGTAATTATCCAGTGCCGTAGCGGAAAAAGAAGTGCGGCTGCAGTAATGCAGTTGGAGCAACAGTACGGATTCGACAATCTATATAACTTAAAAGGTGGAATTTTGGCCTGGCAGGAAGCTTTTGATCCAGGTATGCAGGTTTATTAACCATATAATTTTGAATGATGGAATGATGGAATTTTGAATGAGTGAATGTTATGCATTGCACTTATTCGAAATCCATTCAATCATTCATTCCTTTTTTCATTCAATCATTTTCACATTGGGCAAAAAATTCGCTTTAAATATCTTTTATAACCTGGCCATTATCCTGTCTGTTTTTGGATTGGTTTGGTGTTACAACAACCATAAATACCTGCCGGCAGCTTTTATGGTTGGCGTAGCCTGTTGCTTATTTTATTTCAAGTATCAGTTAAGCAAAGAACTTCGGAAAAGTTTTAAAGAAAAAGATCCGAAGTAACACCCTGAAGCCCTAATCCGGGTAGATCTTTTAAAATATATTTCCCATTTTCGAAATCCGGATCGGTAAAAGGATTGTTTTTGGTAAGCCAGGGGCCATCCAAATCTGCCCAGTTACATAATGGAGCTAAAGCGGCTGCGGCCAGGGTTGCACAACTGGTTTCGCTCATGCAACCAATGAGTACCTTCATTCCAAAAGAACGGGCTTTCAAAATCATCTGATGGCCTTCGTACATTCCACAGCTTTTCATCAGTTTTACGTTAATGCCATGATAAACGCCTTTAAGTTTATCCATATCGGTTAAACGTTGCACAGCTTCATCGGCCAGTAGCGGAATAGGGCTACGTTCGGTAAGCCAGGCATTGCCATCGGGGTTGTTTTTATCCATGGGCTGCTCAATCAGCACCACCCCCTGGTTATGTAGCCAGTAAATCAGGTCTATCGCTTTTATTTTATCCGTCCAGCCCTGGTTCGCATCCACATAGAGCGGCACATTGGTCATGCTGCGGATGGTTTCGATAATTTCCCGGTCGTTATCCCTGCCCAATTTTACCTTGATCACTTTAAAAGCTTCAGCATCTTTCAGTTTTTCGCGGATTACCTCTGGTGTATCAATTCCGATGGTGTAAGAAGTTACAGGCATTTTTGCCGGATCGGCACCGTAAATTTCGTAACAGGGTTTGTTTAAAAGCTTTCCCTGGATATCGTTAAGCGCGATATCAATAGCTGCTTTAATGGCTGGCCTGCCAGGTGCAAGA
>NZ_DJDT01000225.1 GCF_002432345.1 Pedobacter sp. UBA5917 | reverse complement strand
ACAGGCTAAGAAAGCTGCTTTTATACGAAGCGGCTTTATTGTTTTTTATTCTTTACATCAGCAATCATTATATACAGGAATGATTAAACACAGCACCATCATTGCTATGTTTGCAAGCAATATTAATGATGGGCCCCTGATAATCGACACTTAGTTTTTATCGGCAATACCCTTATTTTTTTATTGGGGTTTTGTACAACCACGAAGCCAGCTTGTAATTGCTGGTAAAATACCCTGCAGGTGGCGCATTTTTAGCATTGTATATAAACAGCGGCACCTTCGCATCATATAACGACCCATGACTCCGATAAGTGGAGGGCAACTCTTCGGAAGCTAACTTTTCAAGATGTCCAAAAACGGTAACGCTATCTCCAAGCACCATATAATCGCCTATACGTTCGGGCATCAGGTGAAACCTTGCCGCAGCATCTTTTTTCGACAACACTTCGGTAACACCGGCAAGCCCTTCAATGGCATGCTTAACTTTTACCGAATCTTTTTTGTTGTTTAAGTATACATAAGCCGCCCCACCAAAACCCAGGTGATGTTTGAAATAACGGTCTTTTTCGGGAGAAATTGCCGCTTTAAGAGGTAATCCATGGCTTGTCATCGTTTTTTCGAGGTCCCAGCATTTGGTTTTATGCGTTACCGTATGGTCGGCGGTAATTAAGATCGCAGCATCTGGCGCAACCTGGATAAACTTAGCGAGGTATTCGTCAATTTTTTGAAGGTGCTCTTTAGATTCTACGCTTTCGGATGCCCAGGTGTGCATAGGATAATCGGTAGTATGAATATAGGTTAATCCGATTTCAGGGTCGTTTTTAAGGCTATAAAGCGCGGCATCCATTATCCAGTAATTAATTTCTCGGCTATAAATATCTGGAGGAGTTCCAATCCGCGCTGTCCATTTCGGGGTAACGGTTTCGCGCGAGACGGCCTCACCCGCACCTTTTTTAAGGAGCAGTACAGTTTTCGTTTTACAGGAGAAGAGAACGGATTTAACACCTTCGCGCTGTGCCCGCTCAAAAATGGTTTTACCCAAAAGCAAGCGCTCATCCTCCATATATTCTTCGCCTCCGGTAGATGGATTTAAAAATACGTTACCCGTAATACCATTGATATCTGGTGTTTGCCCGGTAACAATTGCTGCATTGTTAACCATTGTAACAGCCGGCATAAGCGATGGCACCACCTTGTAAATCCCCTGTTTTGCCATTTTGTTAAGCGTAGGCATACTGCTATTGCGATAATATTCGTCGCCAAAGCCGTCCATCATAATTACGATTACCCTTTGCCTTTGTTTCTTAACCTGCGCTTGCAGTGCCATTTGGCCAAGCAGCATACAAATGAGATAAATAAAAATGTTTTTACTGTTTTTTTTGAATGAGTACATTTAGGGTAAAATTTAAGTATTGTTCATCATGTTTAATAAAATCGAAATTGTGAATAATCAAAAACAGAATCGACCGCTTCCGTCAAAACATACTACCTAACGTCAACCTCTATAAACTAACACCCTTAAACAACTGACTAATAAAAACTTACAAAAAGCACAATCTTAAAACTTTTGCAGTTATCTGTCATGCCAAATACTTAACATTGATATAATGTTGCAATATTATATTTGAAAAGACTTAAGCTTTTTATAAAATGAAGTACATAATTTTTGCGGGTATGCTTCAATCAGCAATATCACTTCTACTGCTATTAAATAACAGGAAAAAAGAAAAATCAGACAATATCTTAGCTTTACTACTGATTGGCATTGCCTGGCACCTCACCACCAAATTTTATATTTTCACAACACTTGGCAATCCTTCCATATCTACCATGATGCATACTTTCATCCAGTTATCGTATGGCCCTTTACTATACCTGTACGCCGAAAAAAAGAATGGTAGTTTATGCACCATAAATACACATTGGTATTTGTTTATTCCGCTTATTATGTCGTTTGCGCTATATGGAAGTGTTTTTGCCAGTTATACATGGTATCCAAACAACGGCAAATTTATGCTCGATATTTACAATGCAACGGTGTTTCCTCCCATAATCGCAACCCATTTTATATTTGGGTTCTTTATTCTCATCAAAAGGAGGAATAAAGGTTTTGCTGACCATTTATTAATCCGTAATCTATGTTTGCTACTCATTTGTTTAGGCATATCAGAGGTTGTACTTACCTACACTGTTATCGAAGCGCCGGCATATACCTTACTTAACAGAAGTATTATCTATATTCTGCTTGGCACAGCGCCGGTGCTGGTAATCAGTAACAAGTTTTTTAGTGCAACGAGAGATTGGGAATACAATTCCAAATCGCACATACCTGAATATCAAAATCCTAAACCATCAGCACAACTATCGGGATCGCTTTATGCTCCGATTGACAATTTTTCGAGAAAATTATTATTAAACCCTGTCCAGCACAAGGAGGTTTTTACAAAAATCGACCTTTTGATAAAAGACGGCCAGCGCTATAAAGAAGACGACATCAGTTTGGAAAAACTTGCAGCCATTTCAGGCATCAGCAGACATTATATTTCTGAAACACTGAATGTTTTTGCAAAAAAATCTTTCTATCAATATGTAAACGAATACAGGATTGAAGATGTGGTAAAAACCCTTGATAACAATAGGGAAAACGAGAACCTGCTTGCTATTGCCTACAGGTCGGGGTTCAAAAACAAATCTTCCTTTAATGCCTATTTCAAAAAAATCATAGGTATAACCCCATCCGAGTATATCAGAAATCAGGATAAGTCGTGCTGATTCGCCTGGAGTCAGAATTGTATTGTTGTTCAGGTTTATTTTTGATGTTCGAAACTGCTTCGAATCATTCCACAAAGTTCTAATCAGGGATAATCGGGCTTTAACTTTAAATCACTGATAAATTCCCTGCCGATTACATTCTTGTAAAACCAGAAGAATAAACTAAAACCTCAGGGATTTAAGAAATGTATAGCGCCTGATTTACCCGCATCCGATGAAGATGCGGGCAAACAGGACTTCAAATCAACATAACTAACCAAATATATATTGAGATAGAAATTAGTGCTAAAACCAAGAAATGATAATTTTTATTTAGACTAATTATAAACAAAGAAAAGAAAGAAAATTTATTCACACAAATTTTCAGCAGAAAAAATAGTTAAACTTTTGTTAAATGCCTACAACTTGCTCATTATCAATTCGAAATTTATCGCCATAAATTAATCGCATTTTAAGGGTTAAATCAGTTTGAAAAAATATTTTAAAATATTTTTAAAATGGCTTTGCAAATATCAAAACAAATCTTACCTTTGCACTCCCTCAGACGGAGATTTGAGGTTAAAAATAGAGTGCGGGGTGGAGCAGTTGGTAGCTCGTCGGGCTCATAACCCGAAGGTCGCACGTTCGAGTCGTGTCCCCGCTACCAAGAAGTTGGGAGTTGAGAGTGTTAAGTTGGGAGTTTATCCAAACTGAAAATTCCAAGGTCAAAACTCAGATTAATGGCCCGTTCGTCTAGGGGTTAGGACGCCAGATTTTCATTCTGGAAACAGGGGTTCGATTCCCCTACGGGCTACAAAAATCAATATCAAATGATGTCAAAACCCTGCAAATCAAACATTTGCAGGGTTTTTTATTGATATCAAAAACCTAAAATATGCATCAAATCGCAATAAAAAAGTGTGTATTTCGGTGCGTATCTAAAAGGGAATCAGTACGCACTTATTCAACACAACAAACTGAAAAAACAACACGTTCAGAAATTAACATCTTGATACGGAAAACTACTGTCTTACTTTTATTTCACTCTAAGTAATTTCCATCTGCTTTTTTATTTAAAAAAGCAAAATCTACAAAGGAGGCGCGAACATCATTCGAAGGGTAAGCTTAAACAGCAGTTCGGTAATAACTGATTTAATTTAGCTTTCAGAGCAAATGTTAAAAGCCGCAAATACTTTTTGCGGCTTTTAACATCTATAATATCAATTTGCTGATTGAAAGAAACTCTGTATTAGCCAACATAGCCCTACCTGCTCAACAACTCGAGCAGGTACGGGTACAAATCATCAATCTTTTTATCAGGAAGTTCAGATTTTGCCTGCTCTAAACATGATACAAACAGCTCCATCTTCGGGAAGCCCCGCGCTATCATCAAACTGATCACATTATTTCGGGTTTCAGCATAAAGTGCCTTATTATAATTATCCTGGCAATACAGCAAAAAAGTACCAAAGGTCATGTATTCGTTGAAGACTTTGATAGGATTTGGATAAGCATAGGTACCATCGGCTTTCTCATTCACCCAGGCTGCCCTGTTCTTAAATACGCTATCTAGTGCAGTCTTATTGGCATCTGAAGGCATACTAACATAGTTATGGTCTATTTCTGAAAACATTACCCTCGTATTGAAAAGTTCGTTTTGAATAGCCGAAAGTTTAGGATCGTGATCAAGCGTGGGAAGTACCATAACAATCTGCCAAAAGCCTTTGTCTTTAAAGTCAGTGGTATAATTAAGTCCGTTAATAAGGGGCGAACACAGAATCAGGTAGCTGTTGATGCTGGTTTTAAAGTTCTTTTCAAGCCATTTCCATTGTCTATCCAGATCTGCACCTGACTTATAATCTGCAATTATTTTTTTATAATACGACTTGTGCTGACTGTAGAAACCCCAGAATAGCGATTTTTTAGCGAAGGCTTCGATATCTTTTTTGTAGGTATCCAATGGATTGGTTTTGATGACCATATTACCTACGCCCCGAGCCGGAAAAATATAATTAGGGTTGCGCTTTAATCTAGCTCCCGAAAGATCATAGGACATCGCATTCCCAGAGATGAAAATATAATTATAGAGCGAAACGTTCAGCAAGGAATCAAAGGTTTTTATGATGGGTTCGTTTGCATACGGCTTAAAATGTTTAAGTACATCCTGATAATATGTACCACTTTGATTTACCATATCATCATTGCTAAGCCCAGCTTTGGTAATGGCCAGCATAATATGTAGCAGTTCTTTAAGGGGAGGTATCTCAACGCGCGACTTACCGTTGTTTGCCTTTTGGAAGGCTCGGTCAAAGCTTGCTTTTTCCTGCGCATTGGTGCATAATAAACCTGTTGTAAGTAACAGTAGCAGAACAGTAATTTTTTTCACTAGGTTTTACGGTGTAGTTTTATTGATATGCAAATATAAAAATCGCCCTCTAAATGCTCAGGTATTTGCGGATTTTGGGCAAAAAAAACGCTTAGGCTATTTACTATCTTAGTATTTAAAAGATTTTAATGGCCAATATTGATAACCTGGCAGACTTGGAATTTATGCGCAAAACTGAAATATGTATGCATCCCGACGATAACCAATAAATCAGTAGCTTTTATCTGCTCCAAAATGTCAAAAAAGCATTCTTTTTTAGTGCAGCTATATTAAAAAAGAGTTACTTTTTGATACCTTTTACCAAACCCTAAGTTTTTAGCGGATGATACAGCAGCGAACCATTAATTTCGCTTTGGCTAATTAGTGGCCGGTACCTCATCGAACCTGTATCAAGCTCACCTCCTGCTGCAGCCATAGATTCCTGATAAAATTTCCCTGTAGCACCTTCGCGCACATAACTTCCATTTCCGCCAAAATCCTCTACCGAAAAGCCATGTTCTTTAAGCAGTGTTGGGATGGCCACTTCGTGATGGCCCGACCAGCCTTCGCTGAAAGCTTTATCCAAAAAACAAACTGCGCGGTGCGAAATCCGGTATATGGGGTTAAATGAGCGCAATCTTCTGGATACGGGGATTATTTTACCCTGATTGTTCTGCAAACTGTACCACCAGTGCCATTTCGGTTCATCACAATAATCGCGCAGGTGGGAGCTGATAAAATCTGCCTCCACATCTTTGAAATTATCGAAAAACTGACCAATATCCCCATTATAATATACATCATCTTCAATTACCCAATAATGCCTGTATGCCTGGTTATTACGATAAAATTGAAAAAGCGGAAAATGGTTGCTGCCGGGAAGCAGAGATTTGAATATACCCTGTAAGGATAAATTATTCATAATTCCATCATCAAAAAGAAAGTGTTCTGCCCCATCCTGCACGGCAACAGATTTATGCTGTTTTTCGTGGCGCAGGTATATCAAAGTGAATCTTTTAGGCAGGGTTTCTTTAATACGGTTATACCTGGCAAGCGTTTCCCCATCGCTTTTATCTGTTAAAAACAGTACAACTTCCCTATTTACATCAATCTTTGTATAGCCCGGAAGTACTAAAGGTTTCTTTTTAATATCGAGCAGCTCACAGTCTATTCTGTCGAGCACTTTTGAAGGTCGGCTGGCTTCCATTTTCCGGGCAAATAAAAACTTGCTTTTCTTCATCATATCCAGATACTCTTCGCCCAAATATTTGGGATGGGCATAAGGATACTCCCACTTAATAAGATGCAGGTTATGGTTGATCAGGTTTTTGTTTACAAACCCATTTCCGCAATTTAACAGCAACGTTTGGAAGAAACTTTCATCCGGAATCCTTACCAGTTTAAAATACCGGATAAAATCAGGGTTTACAGCTAGAAAATCCAAAATTATTTCTGCTACCTGAAGCGGAAAGGACATCCATTGCGAGCCGCCATAAAATTTTATCTGCTCGCTAATTTCGGCATAAAGCGGAAACCTATCCTGTCCCCCTCCTTTCCAGTTTTTATATGGAACCGGATCGTATTCCATGAAAATACCATCAGGATTTGCAGCTAAATATTTATTGATGTGCAGGTTGCTTTTAATGGGATAATCCTGCCCACTTAATAAAACGATCCTATCGGTTGATGGAAGCGCACTACGGATAAACCCCAGTGCATTTAACACCGCCTGAACCAGCTCGAAACTGCCCCAGGCACTCTCACACCGCTGTTCCAGAAAAAAAGTTTTCTCAAAATCCAGGTCTGTAAAAACCCGCATAAAATCTGTTATATCGGCACGCTTATCAACGTGTATTACAAAATTTACCTCTGCAGAGGAAAGAACATTGACCAATCGCTGTAATTGTCTGGGGTTTTTATGGGCCAGGATAATGTATGTAATATTCATTATTTATAAATTAAAATGCTAAAAATCATTAAATAAGGAAACTGTTTATTTACCATTCGGACTGATAACTGTCCGTAAATTATTTATAAAGCGTGCCAGCAGCGAGTATTCGCGCACGATTACCTCAACATCAGCAGACATACCGTTTTTTAAGATGATCGGGCTGTTGCCTTTCTTATCATCAGCGAAATCGACCCGGGCCAGGTAAAGGCTATCGTTGTATGCAAATTCGGAAACTGAAGAAAGGCGCCCCCTCAATAAGCCATATTGCTGATAAGGATAACTATGGAGCTTAACGATTACCTGCTGCCCCATTTTAATTTTTGCGATACTTGATTCCGGTATCCTTATTTCGCCATAAAAACCTTTGTTTTTTTTATTTATGATAAAAACTTTCTGGTTCTGCACCAAAGTTGTGCCGGGCTGGATAATGCTGATGTAATTCAATTTACCATCCGACGGTGCCATTAAAATGTGGCTGCTTTTCCAAACCCCGATTTCATCCTGAAAGTTAATGAGCGATTGGCCAAACTGTAACTGCGCTTCATCCCTTTGTTGTACCAGAGCCGAATACTCTTTTTGCAGTTCAGGGATTTTTGTATCGAGTGTTTTAAACTCCGCTTCAGACCGGTATTGTTTATGGACGATTTTCTGATTTAGACGATTGATATCTCTTTCTAAAATTTTGACCTTATTGGCCAGGTAACTATTGTTACGCCCAGATATAAATTTAAGGTAACTGATATTGAGCAACTGGTATGTTTTTTCGAGACTGCCAAGATTTAAACCTTTAGGTAAGGTAACATCTGTACTTTCGGGATGTTTTAGCAGGTCCGACCGGAGCTCATCTACTCTCTTAGCCAAATAAAGGATATCTTCATGGTTACCCGGGCTTTCGAGCCATGCAATTATTTTTCCCTTTTTTACAAAATCGCCATCAGCGGCAAAAACCGACTTAACAATCCCTGCCTGCTGGGCTACGATGATTGCCGGAGGATTAGTGCTGTTAACCCTTAGCTCGGCATTAATGGTTTCGGGATAGGAAATCAGGTTTGAACATAGGATAATTATAATCAGGATGGCAAAAAGCAGGGTAACGCCGCAGCGGATAATCCAATGTGGTACCGCTGTAATGATATCGTTCACTTCTTCGCTCCTGATCTCCTGAAGATGCATGAGCTCTTTTCCTTTTATGTTTTCTGCTTGTTCCATATCTGTTCTAATTTCCCAGCTCGAGCTGGTTTTTAACCAGTTGATAATATTCTCCCCTGCTACGCGAAAGTGACTCGTGCGTTCCCTGCTCGATAACTTTCCCCCTATCCAGCACAATAATTTTATCGGCATTTTTAACGGTACTTAACCTATGGGCAACAACCACCACTGTTCTTCCTTTAAAAAACGATTCGAGGTTTTCCATAATCACCTTTTCATTATTGGCATCGAGCGCGTTGGTTGCCTCATCGAAGAAAATATACTCGGGGTTTTTGTAAACAGCCCTGGCAATAAGGATACGCTGCTTCTGTCCCTGGCTAATTCCGTTACCCTCCTGCCCTATTTTGGTGTAAATGCCGAGGGGCAGGCCATCAATAAACTCATTAATGTTTGCAACGTTCATGGCATTCTGCAGTTTTAACATGTTTGGATACTCATCGCCAACAGCAATATTTTTTGCTATGGTATCGGAGAAAATAAATCCATCCTGCATTACTGTTCCGCACTGGCTTCGCCAAAAGCGGTAACCTATTGTTTCAATCGGGATCCTACCTACTTTAAGATCACCGGATTCGGGGCTGTAAAACCGGAGCAGTAACTTCAATACGGTTGTTTTTCCACTCCCGCTCATGCCAACAATAGCCGTAGTTTTGCCCTCGGGAATGCTGATGGTAAGATTTGACAGCGTAGGCTCTAAACCGGCACCGGGGTAACGGAACGAAATATTGTTTAATGTTATACTCCTTTCATTCGGCAGTTCGTTATAAAAACTTCTTTCGGCTGGTTCTTCTTCATCCATTGTATGGATCTCATTTAAACGTTCGAGACTGATTTTTGCATCCTGCAGCTGCTGGAGAAATGCCACAAACTGTTCGATAGGGCTGTTGAGCTGGCCTACAATATATTGTACCGCCATCATTGCACCCAGGGTAAGCTGCCCATCAACCACTGCTTTGGCCACGATGAAGGTGATGATAATATTTTTGCCTTCGTTGATGATAAATGTTCCGGTTTGCTGCACCTGATTTAAGGATAAGCTTTTGATGTTAAACCTGAAAAGTTTAGCCTGGATCCTTTCCCATTCCCATCTTTTCTGCTGCTCGCAATTGTTGAGCTTTATTTCCTGCATACCGCTTATGAGTTGTACAACTGTACTCTGATTTTTTGAAGAAATATCAAATCTTTTAAAATCGAGTGCCCTGCGTTTTCTCAAAAACAGGATTACCCAGAGCGAATAAATGATGCTACTGAATATAAATATAGAAAAGAGGGTTACACTATAACAGGCCAGTACTGCTCCGAATACGAGCATATTGAACATGGAGAAAAGAATGTTAAGGGTTGAACCCGTAAGAAAGCTCTGTATCCTACCCTGATCGCTCATCCGTTGCATGATATCGCCCATCATCTTAGTATCGAAAAAACCCATTGGGAGTTTCATCAGTTTGATGATAAAATCGGTCAGGATCGAAATATTGATTCTTGAGCTGATATGCAGCAAGATCCAGCTCCGGATAAACTCAACCGCAGTTCTTCCGATAAAGAGCATGGTTTGAGCGATCAGAATGAGGTATATAAAATTAATATTCCGGGTATTAATACCTATATCTACTATACTTTGAGTAAGAAAAGGAAGAATCAGCTGCAAAAGGCTTCCTACGGCAAGGCCCGTAAACAACTGAACAACAAGGCCCCTGTATTTTTTCAGGTAACCGGCCAGATAAGTAAGATCCAATCCTTTTCTCTCCTCATCTTCCAGGCTGTAAAATTCGGGGGTTGGCTCCAGTGTAAGCGCAACACCTTCTGAGCGGTGCTGGGTATGCGTGCTTAACCAGTGTTTTTCGAATTCGGGCTGCGCATAGATGATCAGTCCTTTTGCCGGATCTGCAATGTAATATCTGCGGTTATGCACTTTATAGAGCACAACAAAATGATTCTGGTCCCAATGCAGGATTACAGGCAGATCTATTTCGGCCAGCAACTCCAATGGCAGTTTTATACCACTTGTACGAAAGCCGTTTTTCTCTGCAGCCTCACTGATCCCGAGTAACGAAACACCATTCCTNCTCATTCCGGATGTTTCGCGCAGGCGCTGCAAACTAAGGCGTTTCCCGTAATGGCGGGCAATCATCCTTAAACAAGTTGGACCGCA
>NZ_DJDT01000305.1 GCF_002432345.1 Pedobacter sp. UBA5917 | reverse complement strand
AATATTATGATCGATCACGTTTCGGCAAGTTGGGGTTTAGATGAAAATATGTCGATTTACCGCCATGTTTACGATTCAAAAGACGGTTCTAAACCTGTAAAATTACCTACAGTAAACGTTACCATCCAAAATTCCATTTTTTCGGAAGCCTTGGATACCTATAACCATGCTTTCGGAAGTACCATTGGTGGTTTAAATTCTACTTTTATGCGTAACCTTTGGGCTTCGAATATCAGCCGTAATCCATCTGTGGGCATGTATGGCGACTTTGGTTTTGCCAATAACGTTATCTTCAACTGGTGGAACAGAAGTGCCGATGGTGGTGATAATGCTTCATTTTACAGTTTCATCAATAATTATTACAAACCCGGACCTATTACACCAGCAGGAGAACCGATTTCTTATCGTATCTTAAAGCCTGAATCGGGTAGGGATAAAAAGTTTGCCAACGAATTCGGTAAAGCTTACGTAACCGGAAACATCATCGAAGGCAACGAAAAAGTAACCAAAAACAATTGGGATGGCGGCGTTCAGCCCGAAAGCAAAAGGGATAAACAGAAACTGCTCGATTCGATGAAAGTGGATAAACCTTTGCCTATGGCTAAAATTTCGATCATCGATACCAAAAAAGCTTACGATTACGTATTGGCCAATGCGGGAGCATCATTACCGGTACGCGATGCGGTAGATCAACGGATTATTAAACAGGTAACGACGGGCGAAATCGAACATGTTGCAGAGGATAAACTACCCGCAAAACAAAGTTATGTAAAGCGTCGTTTGCCTGCCGATTCGTATAAACAGGGTATCATTTCCGATATCGCACAGGTTGGTGGTTATCCGGAATATAAAGGAAAACCTTATGTAGATACCGATAATGATGGTATTCCTGATGCATGGGAAATTAAAAACGGTTTAAACCCAAAAGATGCGAAAGACGCAGCTAAAATATCAAAATCTGGCTATTCGAATATCGAGGTATATTTAAACAGCTTGGTGGATGTGAATAAAGTGAGGCCTTCGAAAGGTTAAAGGAGAAAGCTCGATCATGTTCCATCCACGCCCGTCACCCTGAATTTATTTCAGGGTCTATATTACAAGAGAGATGCTGACCACGAAGTAGCTATTAGACGATTGAAAAACAATAGAATTGGCTAATAAAATAAATTCAGCATGACCCGTGTTTATTTAAGTTAAAAAATCAATGCCAAAAACTAACCATATATCAAAAGCAGTACATCTAAAAACTTTAGCCCTCATGCTAATCGGTTTTTTAGTTGCAGGCCCGTCTTTTGCGCAAAAAACAAAACCTGCTGAGCCACCCAAACCAATTTTTAAAGGTAAGGACGGCAAATTGGCTTACACACCCGATGAGCAGGGAAACCGCATTCCCGATTTTTCTTATGCAGGTTACATGGCTGGCGAAAAAGCCATTCCCGACGCAACAATAAAGGTAATTGTCCCGCTGGTTAAAGGCGATGCTACTTTATCTATCCAATCGGCCATAAACTATGTTTCGAAATTACCTGTAGGCAAAGATGGTTTGCGTGGTGCAGTTTTACTCCATAAAGGAATTTACAACGTTGCGGGCACACTAAAACTGTCTGTTTCGGGCGTTGTTCTCCGTGGTAGTGGTTTTGGTGAAAACGGAACGAAAATTTTTGCTACAGGTTTAGATCGCATCGGGGTAATCAGGATTTTAGGCAAAAAGAACCCTATTGAAGAAACACCAATAGGTATTACTGATGCCTATGTACCGGTAAACGCCAATAAAATTACTTTGGCCAATACAAACGGACTCAAAGTTGGTGATAAAATTTCCATCAACCGTCCATCAACCAAAGAGTGGATCGAAACGTTAAAAACGGTAGAATTTGGAGGTGGCGAAAGTGCTTTGGGCTGGAAACCAGGTACCCGCGATATCCGTTGGGACCGTAAAATTACCGCTATAAATGGTTCAACCATTGCTTTCGATGCCCCGATTACCACTGCATTAGATGCAAAATATGGTGGCGGTACCGTTTCGAAATACCAATGGGAGGGCAGGATCGCACAATCGGGTGTAGAAAATCTGAAAATCGAATCCGACTATCATAAAGAGAATGTTAAAGACGAATACCACCGCTGGACAGCCATTTGTTTAGAAAATGTAGAAGATGCCTGGGTACGCCAGGTAGTTTTTGAGCATTTCGCAGGTTCTGCCGTAAATGTACTGGAAACCGCCAAAAGAATTACCGTTGAAGATTGTAAATCGCTGGCTCCGGTTTCCGAAATCGGTGGCGAACGCCGTTTTACCTTTTTAACTACCGGACAGCAAACGCTTTTCCAAAGGTTATATACAGAATACGGTTACCACGATTTTGCAGTTGGTTTCTGTGCACCAGGGCCAAATGTATTTGTTCAATGCCAATCTTACCTGCCATTTAGTTTCAGCGGGGCTATTGATAGCTGGGCTTCGGGCGTATTGTTCGATATCGTAAACATAGACGGACAGGCTTTAAGCTATTTAAACCGTGGTCAGGATGGCCAGGGTGCAGGCTGGACTGCCGCGAACAGTGTTTTTTGGCAATGCAGTGCCGCAAGGGTTGATAATTTCGCACCACCAAGCGCTCAAAACTGGGCATTCGGTACCTGGTCTCAATTTGCAGGAAACGGTTATTGGGACATGTCTAACGAACAGATCCAGCCCCGCAGTTTATATTACGCACAGTTAAAAGACAGGATTGGTAACGATGCCGAAGCTCGAAATTTTGTTCTTCCGGTAGAAACCGAAGCATCAAGCAGTCCACCTGTTGATGTGGCGCTAAAACTCACTAAATTGGCTTATAAACCAGCTTTAACGGTTTCAGAATATATTGACGCTGCTGCTGAAAGGAATAAAATCCCTACAGATGCCTCACAGGCTAAAAACATTGATAAAATAGGCTTAGAAAAGGTAGATCAACCCAACCTTCTTGCCGCTATGGCCATCAAAAACGGCTGGTTGGTTCGCGGAAATGAATTGGTAGTAGGCGACCGTCAGGATGTGCCCTGGTGGAGTGGTAGTGCCCGTCCGTACGCATTAAAAAAGACTAAATTTCACATTACCCGTTTTGTTCCCGGTCGTTCAGGCAATGGTTTAACCGATGACCTGGATGAAATTACCGACTCGATGAAAAACAGTTCGCTTAAAGTGCTTGATCATAATTATGGCCTTTGGTACGATAGGAGAAGGGATGATCACGAACGCATCCGCCGCATGGATGGCGAAGTTTGGGCTCCTTTTTACGAATTACCTTTTGCCCGTAGCGGACAGGATAAAGCCTGGGATGGTTTGAGCAAATACGACATCACCAAATACAACCTCTGGTATTGGGACAGGTTAAAGCAATTTGCAAACCTTGCCGATCAGAAAGGCCTGGTTTTAATCCATGAAAATTATTTTCAGCATAACATTATCGAGGCCGGTGCGCACTATGCCGATTTCCCTTGGCGTACGGCGAATAACATCAACAATACCGGCTTTCCGGAGCCTGTTCCTTATGCAGGTGATAAGCGTATTTTTATGGCGGAGCAGTTTTACGATATCAGTAATGAGCACCGCAGGGCCATC
>NZ_DJDT01000057.1 GCF_002432345.1 Pedobacter sp. UBA5917 | reverse complement strand
GATGGACTTTTGATACCCCGTGTTGACAGGTTAAGGGCACAGAGCATGACGGCTATACCGGTTTCAACATTGGTTTACATCAACAACATTACCACCGGCAGCCAAACCGGAACCACTGTAAATGTAAATGCCGTTGATTATTACTATTTTGATGGTGTTGCCTGGGTAAAACTGATCCAGAAAAATAATATCTATAATGCAGATGGCACACTTGAAGTCAACAGGGTGGTAACACAGGGCGCAAATCGCTTGGCTTTTACGGGGAACGGAATAAACATGTTTTCGGTTAATGGTGGCAATTTTTCTATCGATGCCGCAAATAACAGAGTGGGTATAGGTACAGCTGCACCAACCAACAAATTAAATGTTGTAGGGGCGGCTACTACTGCTTTAACCGCGGGTACGGGAAATACCAGTGCCCAGTTGAGGCTTGATGGCGGAACTGATAGCGCGTTGGATTTTGGTACCTTTGCCAATCCACCCTATGGGGCTTATATCTACAGTTATAATAAAACAACGGCTAACAAAATGCCCTTATCTTTAAACCCTGTTATTGGTGTTGTGGGTATAGGTACTTCTAATCCCTATAGTATATTAAGTATTGTTGCCAATAACCAGGGCAATTTGGCCGGCAACGATTTCGCTTTTGATTATTATGGAAATTCATCACATGCCTCCATTATTCTGGGCTCTGCTGCAGGTACTGAAACTGCACCTGGCAATTTAGGTACTGGCGTACTAATAGGAGGCTTGCTTTTTAAACCAAGGATAAACGGGGGCTGGTTATACGAAACCGCATCGGTGAAAGCTACCTATCGGGGAAATGGAACCGACAACCTGTCAGATATGTACTTTTCAACATCTTCAGCTGTTAGGGTGCTTATCGATGCAGCCGGTAATGTAGGCCTTGGTACATATTTACCCCATAACCAGTTGCAATTGGGTAATACTATTGTGAATAGAAAAATAGTGCTTAATGAAACTGTAGATAATGATCATCAGTATTTTGGTTTCGGCATTAATGGTTATACATTGCGCTATCAGGTTGATGCCACTACTTCCGATCATGCATTTTATGCCAGTAATGGTAGCAGCACCTCTACCGAATTGTTGCGGATAAAAGGAACCGGCAATGTGGGCATAGGAACAGCCAGTCCAAGTCAAAAATTGCATGTAATTGGGAACATTCTGGCATCGGGTACCATTACACCTTCCGATATCAGAATAAAAAAAGATGTTGTTGATAACACTTATGGTTTAAGAGAAATTTTGGGGCTGCGCACCATCAATTACCGTTACAAAGATGAGCAGATGGGGAAAGACAAAAAATTAGGCTTTATTGCCCAGGAGGTAAAAGCTTTGATACCCGAACTGGTAACCACCGCCAACGATGACATTAAAACCCTGGGCGTAAATTATGCCGAAATAACGGTTGTACTTACCAAAGCTTTGAAAGAGCTACAGGGGATGGTTAAAAAGCAGCAAGAAGAAATTGCCGAATTAAAGATGAAATTGGGTGCAAAACGCTTACAAATAACAAACAGGTTAAATTTTATAACCAGGTATTGACTGATTTTAGCTTGAATTACGGATAATCAGATTGGTTTTGAGCATTATTGTTGGTGCTTTCCAGTCTTTTGCCTCTCTATCAATCTGATCCAGCAGTAACTTTACTGCTGTTTCTCCAATTTCATTTATCGGCTGTTCAACAGTGGTAAGGGATGGCTCGATAATTGAACCTGCAAAATCGTTACTGAAGCCAACCACGGCAATTTCTTTTGGTATTTTCACATCTGCAGCTTTTAATAGTTGTATTAGCTCTATTGCAGTAGGGTCATTAATGGCAAAAATAGCATCAGGCCGTTTTTCGAGGTTTAAAAAATAGTTGATGTAAATTTTAACCTTACTGATCGAGAGGTCGTAATGGATAATCAGGTCCTCATCTACCGGTAAGCCATATTTCTCGAGCGCTTTGATATACCCTGCCTTTCTCTTTTTTGATACGGCCAGTGTTTCGGGACCTGATAAATGTGCAATGCGTTTTTTACCCTGTTTAATCAAATGCTCAACCGCTAAAAATGCCCCGTCAAAATCATCTACCACCACTTTTGGTACGATCATTTCTTCACATACCCGATTGAAAAAAACAATGGGAATGCCTTTCCGGTGGAAAGTTTTAAAATGATCATAATTGTTGGTTTCCCTCGTCATCGAAATGAGCACACCGTCTACTCGGTGGGCAAGCATCACCTTGGTATTGGCAAGTTCGGTTTCGTAACTTTCGTTAGATTGTGCAATAATCATATCATATCCAGCTTCTTTTGCAGCTTTTTGGGCAGCAATGATGATCTGCGGAAAAAAAGACCTCGAAAATTCGGGTACTATAATACCCAGGGTTTTGCTCGATTTTTTGATCAGGCTAATGGAGAACATATTTTTTTCGTACTCCAGTTCGGCCGCCAATGCCAATACTTTCTCGCGGGTATGCTGATGAACACTCTGATGACCGGTTAAAGCCCTGGATACGGTTGATTTCGAAATACCCAACTGGTTTGCAATATCAATAATCGTGATCTGATGTTTTGCCATTGTTAAATTTCAGCCGGTTGTTAATCATTTATTCAGGCAATATAAGTTAAAATGACTTTATTTCTGATACAAATGGCTATGCTTTTTTACCAGAAAAAAGATAATAATCCATTTTTTAGGTTGTAAAATAAAAATCTTTCACCCTTTTAAGATGAAAGATTTTTAAGATAGATATCTGATAGTTTTGGCTAATACTTCACAATTTTGAATTGAACTGTTTAATTGTTGATGATCAAAAAGTATTTCGGACTGTACTGAGGCGTATGTTCGAGCTCGATAGCAGTTTGATTTTAGTAGGCGAGTGCAATGATGCAGTAGAAGCGTACCAACTGGTTCTGGAAAATAAGATCGACCTCATTTTTCTGGATATCCGAATGCCCGGAATGAGTGGATTGGAATTCGCCAAAATATTGGAAGATAAACGGCCACTGATTATTTTTACCACCTCTGTTGCCGAGCACGCGGCCGAGGCATTTGATCTTAATGTGGTCGATTTTTTGCTAAAACCCATTTCACCATCCAGGTTTTTAAAAGCTGTAGAAAAAGCCAGGGAAATTTATTCAAATCAGAATATTTCGGTAGATGGTAACATGTCTGATTATGTATTTATACGTCATTCCAACATTATCAGCAGGTTAAAACTCACAGAGATATTGTTTTTTGAAGCTACCGGCGATTATGTTAAAGTGCATACCGCAAAACAGCATTATTCGATCCACTCTTCGCTTAAAACCATAGAGCAGAAGTTACCGCAGAATATATTTTTAAGGGTACACCGCTCATTTATCATTAATTTAAATAAAATAGATACCGCAGAAGGTAAAACACTGGTAATCAGTCATAACCTTATTCCTGTATCCGAAACCTACAGGGCTGATTTAAATAAGAGGATGACATTTTTATAAATTATCCCAACCGGCTGTTTATTTATGGCGGCGTTTGGAATAAATATGGCACCTGTTTTAAATTATTTCCCGTTCTTTTAGGCTTAGCCCTGCTCCAGGTTCGGTGAAAGCCGTTTAAGATGATTTGTAAAGCTTAATATAAAATTAATATAGATCTTGCATATTTTGTATAAACAATGTTTAGTTTTGCTAAACATTGTTTAGCCTCATGCTATAGCTGGACAATTAATTTTAATTAACGATATTTTGATATGAAAAAGAATAAGATTGCAATGGTGGTTTTCGATATGGCCGGAACCACGGTAAATGAAGATAACCTGGTGTATAAAACACTACAAAAGGCCATTAATAATGCCGGTTTTGATTTTAGTCTAGATCAGGTACTTGCACAGGGAGCAGGGAAAGAAAAAAAACAGGCTATCCGCGCGGTATTGTCAACCTATGGAAATATTGATAATGAGGAGTTGACCGTAAAAATATATAACGAATTCATTGTTGCATTAACGCAAGCTTATGCTTCGGAAGAAATATTGCCACAGCCCAATGCTGTTGAGCTTTTTGCCGAATTGAAAAACAGGAATATTTTAACTGTGCTCAACACCGGTTACGATAGTAGTACTGCTAATTCCATTCTTAAAAAATTGGGATGGAGCGAGGGTAATGAGTTTGATGCATTGGTAACTGCCTCTGATGTATCTCGTAACAGACCCGATCCGGATATGATCGAGTTTGCGATGAAACGTTTTAATATTGCCGATAGCAAAAGTGTGGTTAAGGTTGGCGATTCGGCCATTGATATAGAAGAAGGCCAGAATGCAGGTTGCGGTTTAAGTGTAGGTATAACTACCGGAGCACATACTGCTGCCCAGTTATTGGAAGCACAGCCCGATCTGATTATCGATAATCTGATCGATATATTGCCGTTAATAGATTGATTTTTTTTGCTTTATACTGTTGATTTAAAGTGTTTTGAAATGATTTTTTAATAAATATTTAATATAAAATTATTTAAAAATTAATAAACATTTTTTAGTTTTACTAAACATAAAACAACACAGAAAGCCTCTTGCCCGTCCCAAAGGAGCGTATAAAAATTAAAGCATTTATTAAGATACCAGTTAGATACTACGAATAACGGCCAGATTGTTCAGTGAAGATCTTTTGAAGGATTTTTACGGGCAACAAAGGAGAAACAAAATAAATGGAGATGCGCGAACACCTCCATTTGTTAAATCGAATCAAAATTAATTTCTGTCAATTTTTAATCACAATTATGCTGTAAATGTATGGATAACTTTTTCCTATTACAAAAAAATAATAGCTACGGGGCGCTGCAGCGCAGGGGCTATTCAATGAAGAACAATTTCTACCAGGTAAAATCCGCGATCTAAAACGTTAATGGTATGAAATGTTTTTATCTAACAATCGCTGCCTTTTTCCTGTGTATAAGCGTGGTTTTTGCACAGGGTACGTTAAAAGGCAATGTTTCAGATGGTAATGGCCCGCTTGCTTATGCCACCATTAGTGTATCTGCATTAAAAAATCAGACTGTTTCTGGGCCTGATGGGGCATTTTCCATCCTTTTACCCGAAGGAAAACACCGTGTTTCCATATCGATGGTTGGTTACCATAGGGTAGATACCATAATCAACATTGCTAAAAGCAAAATAACTTACCTCAACAACGTTAAACTTGGTGCAGCAACGGAGTTGCAGCAGGTGGTAATTAAAGGCATGTACAGCTCAAGCGAGCGCAAAGCCATTGCCATGCGCAGAAATTCGTCTGCAATTATGGATGTGGCCAGTGCCGATGCTATTGGCAAACTGCCTGATATTAATGCTGCCGAAGCAGTACAGCGTATCCCTGGGGTAAGTATCGACCGCGATCAGGGTGAAGGACGTTATGTTACGGTTAGGGGTATACCATCGCAATGGAGCTCTACAACAATTAATGGCGACCGAATGCCGGCAGCGAAAACTTCGGGCGATCTTTTGGGTAACCGTACTGTTCCGATGGATCTGTTGCCATCCGAATTTATCCAGTATATCCAGGTGGTAAAAGCCATTACGCCCGAATACGAAGGTGATGCCATTGGCGGCACCATCAATTTTATTACGCGTACCTCGCCCGAAAAAAGAACATTCCGGGTAATGGGAGCCGTTCCCTACGCCGAGAGGCCAAAGGATAAATTTGGCTACAATGGTAGTGTGCTGTATGGCGATCGTTTGCTGAATGATAAACTTGGTTTCTTAGTGCTGGGCAGTATAAACCAGCGTACTTATGGTACCGATGATTATGAGGTTATTTATGGTAACCAGTTGCATAATGTTACCACCCTGGATGTTAGGAATTACCAGGGCACGCGAACAAACAAAGGGCTTAATGCTGCGTTGGATTACCGACTTGCACCCGGTACTAAATTTTATGCCAGGGGATATTATACCGAACTGCTTGATCATGAGCAGAACCGTAAAACAATGCATTATTTTGATAAGGCCACAAACAACGCTGTACTGCGGTGGAGCAATGTTGATTATTATTTTAAAAATTACGGTGGCGAAGCCGGTATTGAGTCATCGCTTGGGGCTAAACTTAATATGAATGCCCGTTTGGCCTGGTATAAATCGTGGGCAGGTTATAAGGGGCCATCATCTGCAAGCAAGGATCTGCGTGGATATTATTATGGAAACTGGGTACAAACAGTAAAATATGATAATCTGGTAAATGTTGGAGGTAAAGACTATAAGTTTTTGAAAGGCGATGGTCCTACAGGTTATCAGGGTGATGATGCAGATAATATCCAGCCCCATTTTTCTGCTGCAACACCGTATAATACCGATAATTATTACCTGGATAGGTACGTAACCTCCATCCGTAACATTACCGAAAATGATAAAGTTGCGGCAGTAGATTTTAAATACCAGGCGCTAAACAACCTGTTGATAAAATTTGGGGGTAAATTCAGGTATAAAACAAGCACTTACGATTACCGTTATGTAACCTGGATCTATAAAACCACAGCAACGAAGGCTTATCTGCCATTGTGGGAAAGAGAAGCTTTTCCGGCAAAAAACTGGTTTCCGGAGCTTAATAATGCCTATGATAACCTGAAATTTGATTACCCTACCGCCAGTTCATTTATCAATCCGTATGGTATCGCTTCAGTTGCACCAAACCTTACATATACCGTAAACGACGCCACTAATTCATCTTATGCAACAGGAAATTATCAGGCAACCGAAAAAGTTGGTGCGGGTTATGCCATGGGCGAATGGGATTTAAATACCCAATTGAAAATGGTAGGCGGCCTGCGTTTCGAATATACGGCTAACCATACCGATAGTTACGTTTATAACGATATCACCAAAAAGGTTAGTCCGGTTTCGGGTAATAAAAATACACCTGCCGTCCTTCCCATGCTTCACCTGATCTATAAGCCCAGCGACAAAACGGATATACGTGCAGCGGTTACACGTACTTTTGCCAGGCCTGCATTTAACGAAATCAGTCCAACTACAAGGGTAAATCCAAACACTTTAACGGTAGCGCTGGGTAATCCAGGTCTGCGGCCAACTTTTTCGTGGAACTACGATTTAATAGGCAGTTATTACATCAGCAATAGCAGTTACCTCACCGGTGGTCTTTTCTATAAAAAAATCAGAGATGCAGTGTACACCCAATCATTTACGCAAGGCCAAACCGTTGATGGAAATACAGCAGATTACCAGGTATCGCAGCCTTTAAATTCAGAAAATGCAAAACTTTATGGCATTGAGCTTGGCTACAATCAGAAATTCACTTTTCTACCCGGATTGTTAAACGGATTGGGGCTTAATTTAAATTATACCTACACCAAATCTGAAACCACCATCAACGATCGGCCGGATGAAAAAATCGGATTGTTAAACCAATCGCCAAATATTGTAAATGCAGCATTGTTTTATGAAAAAGGTGCATTTTCATTCCGTATTGCGGCCAATTACCGTCAGGCTTTTTTGGTTGAGGTACGCGATAACAGTGGCGCAGATCGCTATCAGGACAAGGATTTTCATCTTGACCTCAATATGTCGTATAATTTCCCGAAAAACATTACCCTCTTTTTGGATGCCAATAACCTTACAAATGCACCACTACGGTACTATCATGGTGTGAAGAGCAGGCCAGAGCAGGTAGAATATTATTCGGCAAGGGGGCGTATCGGCGTAAACTGGAATTTCTAAACAAAAACATATACCTACCTAATTAATTAATCTTATGAAAAATCTATTAATGTACAGTGCCGTATTGCTTGCCTTTTTGGTAACAGGATGTAAACAGAATAACGAATTAATCGAAAATCAAAACAGGGCAAACAAAGAGGCCGATCTGGTTATAAAACCTGAACAATACCAACAACTCAGCTCTAATAATGGTAATGCTGTTGTAGAAACGGTTTCGGGCGAAACCAGTTTTAATTACAGCGGTAAATCGGTTAAGGTTAAAGCTTATTCGCGTAATGTGGGCGATACAAAAAACAGTCCTATTTTTGAGTATGCCGATTTATTGAACAGGGCAATCACCTATAAAAATGCACATCCGCAAACCGATGTGCAGGTAAAGTTTGTGATGTATAAAATCGGTTTAAATTCTTACGTGGGCTTCAATCCTTCTGATGTTTCATCTTACGGGTTTGTAAAGGGCAGCGATTTTGCCGGGGCAAACTCCGAGCAGCTTGCTTATTCGCTGGTAAAAGCTGCATTGAACCAGGTTAAGGTCGATTTTGTATACCATCTGGATGTTTCAGCAAGTGTTTCAGGTTTTATTAATGGTTACATGGAAACACCTTGTACAACAAACCCTGCAAAAAAGGTGAAAGATTTTTTAAGGATGCGTAAAGTAAGCTGGGGAACCGAATCGTATCAGCAGATGCATGCAAAATACATGACTGTTAGCCATTATACCGGCGATGCTGGTGATGTATTGAACACGGTTTACAGCACCACCGGCAACGTAGATGACCATGGAACAACCGGGATACCAACAGGTAAAGATTGGGTACAGTCGGGCATATTGATAACAGGCCATGCAGAACTGATGCAATCTTTTAACAAATATGCCGATCTTGTTTATAACAACTATGCCAATCAGGCAAATTTCAGAACCGCGGTAAGATCAATGCACAGCGCGCACTCCCTAAATTATGATGACCAGTATTTTAGCAGTTATTTTACACCTATTCCCCAATCACCGGCAGGTAATTATGTAGCTGGTCAGCCAGATAGTGCGTCGGTTCAGGGCAATGCCTGGGATACTTCCTATAATCCCGTTGCCAAATATGTTTCGCAAATGGCTTCAACAAGTGGTAACCGTTACCTGAAAGTAAATATGTACCACCTTAAAATGGATAATTTTGGAAAGAAATTTTATACCGAACTGCAGAATATCTATCAATCATCGTCTAGCGGTACAAAAGAATTTAAGTTTTTGGCCCACGAGAATTCTTATCAGGATACCAGGCCTTTAAGCGTGTTCAATAATATCGGTACTATGAGATACATTAAACCAACGCACGCCAAAAACCTAACTTTTGCTTTTAGTGGTACAAGCTCTTATTATACTTTAACAGGTTCTACCAACTTAAAATTGGATGATAATGCATCTAAAGCGAACACCACCATTGTTGTAAAAGAATTTACCACCGATCATCCGGTTTATAATGCCTTTAAAGATATTTTTGAATATCAGTTTTAATTATTGATAAGTGGATATTTCCAGAAGAAAATTTATACTGTCTACAGCCTTGCTTATTCCCATGATGGGGATGGGTAAGGCTTATTTAGGATTTAAAGAAAATCACTTTAGGCATGGGCTTGCTTCCGGCGATCCCTTGCAGGATAGGGTGGTCATCTGGACGCGGATATCTTCACTGAATTATTCCGGGAAAAAGGTAAAATGGCAAGTGGCAACTGATCCCGGATTTATAAAAATAATCAAGAGCGGCGAGCAGGGCATTTCAGCGCTAAGCGATTATACTGTAAAAGTAGATGTACATGGATTAATGGCCGGAATGAAATATTATTACCGCTTTATCTATCAAAAATCCGTTTCTCCCGTTGGACGTACACAAACATTACCGAAAGCACTAAATGGCAGGGATTTTAATATTGCGGTTGTAAGCTGCAACAATTGGGAAGACGGTTTTTTTAATTCTTTCAGATTTCTTGCCCAAAAGAAGGAGGTTGATCTGGTATTGCACCTTGGCGATTATATTTATGAATACGCTACTGGCGAATACGGAAACCCCGGTTCGGGAAGAATTAACGAACCAAAAAATGAACTGTTAACACTCCATGATTATAGAACCAGGCATGCGCAATACCGAACTGATGCCAATCTGCAGGTTCTGCATTTAAACAAACCGTTTTATGTTGTTTGGGATGACCACGATCTTGCAAACGATGCCTATGCCGATGGCGCAAAAAATCATCAGCCGAACGAAGGTTTGTGGCAGCAAAGAAAAGCAGATGCCATACAGGCCTATTTGGAGTGGATGCCGATAAGAGCTAAAAATGCAACAGATATTTGCCGGAAATTTGAGATTGGAGACGATATTTCACTTTACCTGATGGATGAACGGAGCCTTGCCCGTACCAAACAGATGGATGATAATGAGGTCGGTTTCGAAAGTCAGGATAGGGCAATTATTGGTAATCGCCAATATAACTGGTTGGCCAATGAACTTAAAAAAAGTAAATCCACCTGGAAACTGATCGCCAATCAGGTAATGTTTTCGGGGTATGCCGTGGCAAAAGGCTTTAAACTGCCAAAATATAACGATTGGTGGCTGGGCTATCCTTATGAGCGCAATAAGATTATCAAACTATTGACCGAAGAAAATATAGGTAATCCCATTTTTCTCACAGGCGACCACCACGAATCTTTCGTGCTCGCCCTCCACAAGGAAGAAAAATTTATGCAGTACACCAAAACTTACCATGAAAAACCTCTGGCCTGGGAATTTTTAACACCATCTATTACCTCGAGAAATGGTGATAGGAAGGGCAAAGAAGAGATTGTAACATTCGAAAACATGCTTGCCGATGCCAACATTAATCCCCATATGGTTTTTGGCGATATTAAAAGCCATGGTTATTTCATCGCATCAATTAACAAACACACTTTTAAATCAGATTATTTCTTTGTGGATAATATTTTAACGCCCGATGCAAAAGAGCATAAAGCGGCAGTTTTTTCAATCGATGCCAAAACATTTAAACTATCAAAACAATAAATATGGATAAAGCCAGATTAGTAGCTTTTAACGGACACGGACAGCCCATGGAAGTGTTGGAAAAAGAAATCCCAGCCCTGAATAATGGCGAAATTTTGATCAAAAACCTCTATACCACACTTTGTGGCAGTGATCTGCATACTTACTGCGGTTTAAGGCAGGAAAAAGTGCCTACAGTTTTGGGACATGAAATTGTGGGCGAAATTTTGGCCTTTTCTGAAACACACAACCGGAAAGATTACCTGGGAAACGAATTGAATATTGGAGATAGGGTAACCTGGAGCATTTTTTCTTCGGATCCTGATTCTACAATGGCAAAGGTTGGCATGCCGCAAAAAGGCGAAAATCTTTTCAAATATGGTCATGCGCAGATTACCGCTGATGATGCATTGCATGGCGGACTCTCTACCCATTGTGTGCTTAAAGCTGGTACAGCAGTATTAAAAATTTCTAAAGCCATACCTTTATCTGTAGCTGCCATTATTAACTGTGCAGTTGCAACAGTAGCCGGCGCCATAAGGTTGGCAGGAGAAATAAAAGAAAAAAAGGTGTTGATTACAGGGAGTGGCTTGTTGGGTATGGTATGTGCTGCCATGTGCAAGGATGCCGGGGCCGCCTATATCCATGCGGCTGATATCAATCC
>NZ_DJDT01000162.1 GCF_002432345.1 Pedobacter sp. UBA5917 | reverse complement strand
GGTTAATCGTATAAATTGGTTAACTGGTTAATTGTGTTAACTAACTGAGCAATTAACCGATTAACCCAACAATAAAAACAATTTAAAAACTAAAATATAACTCCGGACTTCCGACTAAGGATTACGGACTTTTTAAACACCCCATCATCATGAAACTTAATTTGAACATCCAACCTTTAAACACCTGGTTAAACGTAAACAACGAACCATTAATCATTTCTGGTCCTTGTAGCGCAGAAACTGAAGAGCAATTATTAACTACAGCACATTTATTGGCTGCTACCGGTAAAGTATCAGTATTGAGAGCTGGTATCTGGAAACCACGTACCCGTCCGGGAGAATTCGAAGGTATCGGAAGTATTGGTTTAGAGTGGTTAAAACGCGCAAAAGCAGAAACAGGTTTACCAACAGCGGTAGAGGTTGCAAATGCAAAACACGTTGAAGAGGCTTTGGCAGCTGGTGTAGATATCCTTTGGATCGGTGCACGTTCTACCGTAAATCCTTTCACTGTTCAGGAAATTGCTGATGCTTTAAAAGGCCATGATGTTCCTGTGTTGATCAAAAACCCGGTTAACCCTGATTTACAGTTATGGATCGGTGCCATCGAGCGTATCAACGGTGCAGGTATCACTAAAATCGGCGCCATCCACCGTGGTTTCTCTTCATTCGAGAAAAGTTCTTTCCGTAACGAACCAATGTGGGAACTTGCTATCCAGTTAAAAACACTTTGCCCTGATTTACCGATCATCAACGATCCAAGCCACATCTGCGGTAACCGCGAACTGATCCCTTACATTTCTCAAAAAGCATTGGATTTGGATATGCAGGGATTGATGATCGAATCGCACGTAGATCCTTCAGTTGCATGGACAGATGCTAAACAACAAGTTACCCCTGCTGCTTTATCAGAATTGGTTGACCGCTTAACTGTTCGCGAACCAGAGGTAGCAAACGAAGCTTCTGCTGACAAATTAGCTGAATTACGTAAATCAATTGATAAAATTGACGACATCTTATTGCAAAAATTAGGTGAGCGTATGGCCATCGTTGCAAAAATCGGCGAATTTAAACGCGATAACCAGGTAACTATTTTACAGGTTAACCGTTGGGATGCAATCATCCAGAAAGGTCAGGCTTTTGCAAAAGCTTTAAAATTAGACCTAAACTTTACCGAAAAATTCTTAGAATTGGTGCACGGCGAATCAATCCGCAAACAAACCGAAATTATGAATGCCGGCAAAGCTGAACAGGGCATTGCTGCAGAGCAACATAACGAGGTTAAAGCATAGATAGCTTAAAGCTGAAAGACTAAAGCTAAAAGCAATGTCTAACAGCAGTGTCATCCTGAGCATGTCGAAGGAATATGACAATTAATAATATATAATGTGGTGTCAGGTGTTTCCACCTGACACCTACATTTAAGAATAAAACAGAATAAAATGTCGAAAAATGCCTTAGTTTCTTTTAAAGGAACCAAGAATATTAATACGGAAATCCAGTTAACGGGCTCGAAAAGCGAATGCAACAGGGCCTTAATTATTAGCGCTTTAAGCAAGAAACTGGTTAAAGTAGAAAATCTATCCAATGCAGCCGATACGGTAACATTAAATGGTATCCTAAATAAGTTGGGGGTTGAGGGTAATGAGTTGGGAGGAGATTCCAAACTGAAAACTGCAAACTCCGAACTGGTTGATGTTGGCCCGGCGGGTACAGCGATGCGTTTTCTTTCTGCCTATCTTTCTGCTAAAAACGGAAATTTCCTGTTAACCGGAACCGAACGGATGAAACAACGTCCTATCGGGATTTTGGCCGAAGCTTTAAAAACAATCGGAGCAGATATTTCGTATGCTGAGGCAGAAGGTTTCCCTCCATTGAATATTGTTGGCCCACTGGATCAGAAAACGGCCGAGGTAAAGATTAAAGGCGATATCAGCAGTCAGTATATTTCAGCCTTACTGATGATTGCCCCTATCCTACCGCAGGGTTTAACCTTAGAAATTGAAGGTGAACTTACCTCTAAGCCATATGTTGACATGACACTGGATATGCTTGCAGAAGTTGGTATTGAGCACAGTTGGAATGGAAATTCGATTTCGATTAAACCACAGGCCTTTAAGCAGGGTACTTTGGTTGTTGAGCCTGATTGGAGTGCAGCTTCTTACTGGTACAGCATTGCAGCCCTGGCTGATGAAGCAGAAATCGGTTTACCCGCTTTAAAAGAGAAAAGTTTACAGGGTGATAGCCAGATCAAAAATATCATGAAGATTTTTGGTATCGCCACCAGTAAAACCGATAAAGGTATTGCGATTAGCAACCTTGGACTTACCTTGGATACAAAAGAAGTTTTAGACTTAAAAACCTGCCCTGATTTAGCACAGACAATTGTGGTTATTGCGGCAGCTTTAGGCAAAAACATGGCTTTTACAGGTTTAGAAACGCTAAAAATCAAAGAAACCGACCGTATTGCAGCTCTTCAGAACGAGTTGGCAAAAATCGGGGTTACCTTAACTGAAAATAACCTTATTTACACCTTAAATACCGATAATCTTCACTTTCCGGAGAAAATTACCATCGCAACTTACGAGGACCACCGTATGGCTATGGCTTTTGCTCCACTTGCACTATTGATTAACGAAGTTGAAATTGAAGAAATGCAGGTAGTAGAAAAATCTTATCCTTTTTACTGGGAAGACCTGAAAAAAGCGGGATTCGGGGTACAGGAGATTTGAGATACTAGATATAAGACGTGAGATTGAGGTACTAGAGAGGTGAAATTCTCAAATCAAATATATCAATTCTAGTATCTAGTATAAAATAATTTAAATTAAAAAACTGAAGTTTAGATATGAATTGGGTACTTCTCAAATCCCATATCTAGCTTCTCACATCTAATATATATGGCAGGCAACTCATTCGGACAACTATTCCGCATCACAACTTTTGGCGAATCTCATGGCGTAGCCATTGGGGTAATTATTGATGGCTGTCCGGCACAATTGGATATCGATATGGATTTTATCCAATCTGAGCTTGATAAGCGCAAACCGGGTCAATCCAAAATTACCACGCAAAGAAAAGAAAGTGATACTGTTCAGGTTTTGTCGGGCATTTTTGAAGGAAAAAGTACTGGCACCCCAATTGCGCTTTTAATCCCGAATGAAGATCAGCGTTCGAAAGATTACGGACATAATGTTGATGTTTACCGCCCCAGTCATGCCGATTATGTTTACGATGCAAAATACGGTATCCGCGATCACCGAGGTGGTGGACGTTCTTCGGCACGCGAAACCGCTGCACGTGTAGCTGCAGGTGCCATTGCCAAACTGTTTTTAAAACAACAGGGCATCGAAATTTTTGCACATGTAACATCGGTAGGCACCATCGAAGCGCCTAACTTAGAAAGCAACGATTTATCAGCACTGTTAAATATCAGGGAAGAAAACATTGTACGCTGTGCAGATCCTGCAACAGCACACGAAATGATCGAATTTATTGATTCGGTTAGAAAAGATGGTGATACCGTTGGCGGTAAAATCGGTTGCGTAATAAAAGGTTGTCCAGCTGGTTTAGGCGAACCTGTTTTCGATAAATTACATGCCGATTTAGGCAAGGCCATGTTAAGTATCAATGCTGTTCATGGTTTCGAGTATGGTTCGGGCTTTGCGGGAAGCGAATTACGTGGATCGCAGCATAACGATGTTCCTCAACCAAAGGCTGCCGATTCGAAAGTATTTAAAACCACCACCAATTATGCAGGTGGTATTTTAGGCGGCATTTCTAACGGAATGGATATTACTTTTAAAGTAGCTTTTAAACCCGTTGCTACCATTATGCACAACCAGCAGACCATTAATGCTGCCGGCGAAGCTGCAGAGATTAAAGGAAAAGGCAGGCACGATCCATGTGTAGTGCCGAGAGCGGTTGTAATTGTTGAAGCCATGGCTGCATTGGTTTTGGCTGATCAGTTTTTAAGAAACAAAGCAAGCGTAATTTAAATATGAAAATCATTACTTTTCTATTCTTGTTCATCAGTATTAATGGCTTTGCACAAAGCTATCAGAAGCAGATTGCAAAACACCGTGAAGCCTATAAAGAAGATTTTATTAAAGATAGTAACTCACCTTTAAAGAAAAGCGATTTGCAAAATCTTCATTTTTATGATGTGGACAGTACTTATAAAGTTTTAGCGGCGGTAGAATTATTAAAAAATGAAAAGGTTTTCAAAATGCCGACTTTCGACGGCAGCAGCAGCGATTATTACCGCTATGCCCACATCAATTTCAGTTTGGGCGGTAAAGCAATCCAGATGACTTTATACAGGAGTGTTGCACTATCAACCAACCCCGTATATAAAGACCACCTCTTTTTACCCTTTACAGACGAAACCAATAATAAGGAAACTTATGGAGGCGGCCGTTACATCGATCTGGATACGAAAGAAATCAATGATAACCGCATAGAAATCGATTTTAACAAAGCTTATAATCCTTATTGTGCTTACAGCGACGGTTACCGTTGCCCGGTACCCCCAGAAGAAAACGACTTGCAATTGGCTGTAAAAGCCGGCGAAAAAGCATATACAGGCAAGAAGAAACACCAAAAGTAGAATTTAGACTACATTTTTCAAAAAAAGTGTTGACTTAATTCTGCTTTAATAATACATTTTAATTAAATTACAAACATTAATTAAAATCCCCTGTTCTCTTTAAAATCCCTTCCCTAAATGATGTATAGCTGCATAATTATTGATGATAACGAAATTGAAAGAGATGCCATTGAAATGCATCTCCGAAAAATACCTTCGTTAAATATTCTGGCAATATGTAGTAATGGTATAGAGGCTTCACAGATCTTATCCACAACACCGGTAGATATTGTTTACTCAGATATCGATATGCCTGAACTTTCGGGTATGGAACTTTTAAAAAGCCTGAAGAAACAACCTCTTTTTATTTTTATTACTTCATTTACAGAGTATGCAGCTGAGGGTTTTAATCTCGATGCCTTAGATTTTATTGTTAAACCAGCTACTTTCGAAAGGATTTTCAAAGCAACAAATAAGGCAATCGAATACCTCGAATTAAAGAAACTGGTAAGAAAAGAGCCGCAACAACAGGCAGATAATTCGGTGAATGAAGATGGCGATGATCATTTCTTTTTTAGGGAAACCAAAGGAATCACCAAGTTAAAATATGATGATGTAATCTACATTGAAAGTATGGGCGATTTTTCTAAATTGTTTACCCGAAACGATAAACATATTGTACTGGTTGGTCTTAAAAACCTGGAAAAACAATTGCCATCAAAAATTTTTTCGAGGGTACATAAACAGTATATCATTAATATCAACCACATTACTACCTTAACCAATCACGAGGTACATTTAACGCATAATTTCATTGTTCCGATCAGTGCATCCAACAGACAGGAACTACTGGAAAAATCGATCGATAAAAAAATTCTTTCGAGGTTTATGAAATAATTATAACTGCCTCGTTTGTCATTCTGAAAGAAGTAAAACATCTTTTTGTAATTCGGAGGCATTTTTGCAGTAAATGTGTTTAGATAGCTATCTCAATAGATTTCTCCACGTCATTGCACTCGGTCGAAATGACGATAACTTAGAGAGAAGTTATATGTGATTACTACTTACTCAAAGTAATGGTAAAACAACTTCCTCCACCAGGATTAGTGCTGGCCTTGATTTCGCCAGCCATTAAACCTATAAAAGTTCTGCAGAGCAATAAACCCAATCCTGTTCCTTTTTCTTTGTTGGTTCCCAAAGTACTTACCCCGGCACCAAGATAACCAGGTTTATTAAAATGGTTTAATTGAACCTCGGTTAAACCGACACCAGTATCAGAAATTTTGATTTCCAACCGATTAGCCAGGCTTGCCGCGTTAATTTCTATGGCGCCGCCAACAGGTGTAAATTTAATGGCATTACTGATCAGGTTCCTGATTACCAGACTTAACATATTCTCGTCAGCCTTACAAAACGTACCACTTGAAATCAGGTTTTGAAGATTAATCTGTTTTTGATCTGCATTGTCCTGCAGGGAATGGATTACTTCTGTGGTTAAGTGCTCTATATCCAGATTTTCTAAATAAGGATTAAAACCCTGCATCTGGCTGGCAGCCCAATTGAGCAGGTTTTCCATCATGGTAGAAGTATAAGTGAGGTTATTTTTCAAAGATGCAGCATAACGGTTCAATTTCTCCTGCTCAATGTTCCCTCCCTCCAATAGCTGCATAAACGAAATCAACGAATTTACAGGCGTACGCATATCGTGGCTTACCACGCTAAAAATACGGTCTTTAACCTTACTTAATTGCTCTAATTCCCTTTTTTGGTTATTGATAATTTTGTTCAGTCTGGTTGTTTTCCGTTGGTTTAAAAAAATTACTACTGCGATAATCAGGATTAAAACGGTTGCAATGCTTAAAAATATTTTGATACGACCGTCAAATTTAATCTGTTGGTCCTGCCTGCTGATCTGCTTATCTTTTATACTTGCAGCCAGCTGTGCCTGGTATTTAGCTCTTGCGAATTTACCCTCCTGTGCCAAACGCTGGATATCAAGATCTGCCTTGGCTTTCTGAAACGTTAACAGATCCAGTGCTTTTTCTTTGGCCGTAAGTGCCAATTGCTGCCTTTTAAGGGTAAGTTCCTGCTGCTGCCTTTTGAGTTCCCCTTCAGTAAGTTTCTGTTTTAACAAATAATCGCGCTCTTTCACATTAAAATCGAGCTGCATCTGCCTTCTGGTGATTTCTTTTTCCTTATCCTCGTTAAAAATCTGATCCCTTACCTTTATATATTGCCGGTAATAGGCCAGCGATTTATTGTAATCCTTTTGCTTTTCGTAAACCGTACTCAGGCCTAAGCTGGCATCCTTTTCCGTTTCTAAAAATCTATTCTCCTCAGCTATTTTTAAACTGCTGCCCAAAAGGGAAATGGCATTTTCGAAATCATTTTCCCGTTGATAAAAATTGCCCAATGCATATAAAGTAGAAGCATAAGCCTCCTTATCATCGCCATTTTTGCTTAATTCGATCGATTTTTGGTAAGATTTAAGTGCTGCATCTTTTTGTCCGATCGAGCTGTACAGATCGGCCAGATCACGCTTTGTGGTGGCTATAATCCCAACATCTTTAATCGCTTCTGCAACCTTTAACGATTTGTTGTAATATTCTAAAGCCAGTTTAATTTTCTGACCGGGCAGTACATTCATCTGCATCAGTTCGCTATCTGACGCTTCAAAATAATTATTTCCGATCAGGCCATAAACAACAGCTACCCCCCTGGCATTTTCGCCTTCTTTTGCAAACACCTTTAAAGCCATTTTCAGATACACCAGTGCCTGGCTTTGGTTTCCTAAACGCTGATAAATGCTTGAAATATTGGTATAACAACTCGCCATATCGGTTTCGTTGCCCATTTTTTCGTAAATTGAGATGGCTTTTTGGTTAACTTCAAGCGACTTTATATAATCAGGAATATTGCCATAAAGCGCACCGAGATTGAGGTAGGTACCAGCCTCCATATCAAGGTTGCCTATCGAAGAAAATTCGGTTACTGCGATTAAATAGTTTTCTTCTGCCTTTTGATAGTTCGATCGGCCGTGGTACATTAAAGCCCTGCGGTAATAAGCCATTGCAGAAAACTTTTTGAGGTTTTTTTCGTGCGAAAGCTGTATCGTTTTATCCAGGTATTCTTCTGCCTTGTCCACATTTTTCATCCTCATGTACTGGCGGTAAACTTCCGTCAATATTTTAATCTTGGTCGAATCTGTTTTCTGGTTCTTCTGGTTAACCGTTAACAAACTATCGAGTTTCTTTTGGGGTGCATTAATTTGCGCAGAAACAGTTATTCCAAAAAATAGAAACAACAAAAATGTAGCGCCCATTTTAAATAAGGCACAGGTATTCATCTGTCTATTAACAAAGCAGCACACCATCGTCCTATAAAAAATCTAGTCGTTAATTTTATTGGAAACGGTATACAAAAAAGCTTGAAAATTACAGTGTTTCACAGAGGTGATGATATAAAACATACTGGAATAAAAAATATTGTTTGGATATATAAAAGTATATAAAAATTCCATTACTAAGTAACCGGATTATTACCTAATACGTAAAAAAGTAATTTATTTATTTGTTTTAAACAAAAAAAGGTTTAAGCACCTATAAAGTAAGCACTTAAACCTTTCTATTAAATTCAAATATATTTTAAATTATTAAAAAAGTGCCGGATATTTAGCCGGATTAGCATCATGCATCATCTGATAAACGGTTTCAATTACATCATCAACCGATGGTTTACTGAAATAATCGCCATCCGAACCAAAGGGCGGACGGTGTGCCTTAGCAGATAATGTTTTAGGCTGTCCATCTAAATGGAAATATCCTTTTTGGTCTTCCAATACTTTTTGCAGAATATAGGCCGAAGCTCCTCCTGGTACATCTTCATCAACAACCAACAGTTTATTGGTTTTGGAAAGCGAATTCACACAGATCTGATCAATATCAAAAGGTAAAAGTGTTTGTGGATCAATAATCTCAACAGAAATACCCAAAAGCGCCAACTCTTCTGCTGCTTCCTGAACAACCCTTAAAGATGATCCATAAGAAACCACGGTAATATCGGTTCCCTCTTCCAAAACTTCTGCTTTTCCTAAAGGAACAGTAAAATCGCCAACATTAACAGGTAATTTTTCTTTCAAACGGTAACCGTTCAGGCATTCGATTACAACAGCGGGTTCGTCTGCCCTAAAAAGCGTATTGTACATGCCTGCCGCCTGTGTCATGTTACGTGGTACACATAAGTGCATGCCTCTTAACGATCCCAACAACATGCTGATAGGAGAACCCGAATGCCAGATCCCTTCTAAGCGGTGGCCGCGTGTACGCACAATCACCGGTGCTTTCTGGATCCCTTTGGTACGGTAAGCAAGCGAAGCAAGGTCATCACTAAGCACATTGAGCGCAAAAATCAGGTAATCAAGATACTGTATCTCTGCGATCGGTTTTAAACCGCGTAAGGCTAAACCAATCCCCTGCCCCATAATCGTCATTTCCCTGATTCCGGTATCGGTAATCCTTAATTCGCCGTATTTGGCCTGTAAACCGGCAAAACCCTGATTAACGTCGCCAATATTCCCTAAATCTTCACCAAAAGCCACCAAACGCTGGTCGCGGGCAAAGTTTTCGTTAAAACAAGCGTTTAGGACCTCCCTGCCATCAACCATTTTAGAAAGATCGTCGTAAGCTGCAGCAATTACAGGAATATTTGCAGGACTTTCCTTTCCATCGGTATGCAGTTTAGAATTATATCTATCGTGATTCAGAACGCCCTGTTCCTTGTACCACTTTAACAGTTCGCTGCGTTCGGCCGAATTATTGCCTGCTGAAACACGGATGGCTTTACGCACCGCGGTAAAAACCTCCCTGCGTTGCGCATCGGTAGTTGAGGCCAGGTTAGCTGCAATTTTTGCCAGCTCAGGCTGCTCTTTTGCAACAGCATTTATTAAATCTATAGCCTGTTTCTGTTCCGGTTTAATGCTCTCCAAAAATTCATCCCAGGCTTCTTTCTGTGCATTACGAACAAAAATTTTAGCATTTTTTTCAATTTCGGCAATTTCCTCTTCTGTGGCAACAGCCGAATCGAGCATCCACGCACGCATTTTCACGATACAATCGTGCTCAGTTTCCCAATTAAGGCGTTCTTTCGATTTATACCTTTCGTGCGAACCCGAAGTTGAATGCCCTTGTGGCTGTGTAAGTTCGGTAACATGGATCAGCACCGGAACATGCTCATCACGGCACACATTGATCGCTTTTTCGTAAACCTCGCATAAAGCGGGATAATCCCAACCGTTTACTTTATAAATTTCGTAACCCGGTTTTTCTGGTTCGCGCTGGAATCCCTTTAAAACTTCTGAAATATCTTCTTTGGTTGTCTGATATTTTGCTGGAACGGAAATTCCATAGGCATCATCCCAGATGGAAATCGCCATCGGGATCTGTAACACACCTGCAGCATTAATGGCTTCGAAAAACACTCCTTCTGATGTTGAAGCATTGCCAATGGTACCAAATGCCACCTCGTTTCCGTTAACCGAAAAATGTTTTAAATAATCAAGCTCCCTGTTTTCCCTGAATAATTTAGAGGCATAAGCTAACCCAACCAAACGGGCCATCTGCCCACCTGTTGGCGAAATATCAGAAGAGCAGTTTTTAATCTGCGTAAGATCGTTCCAGCTGCCATCTTCGTTAACCGATTTTGTTGCAAAATGGCAGTTCATCTGCCTCCCGCCCGAAAAAGGATCTGCCCCTTCGGTTGGGTTTGCATAAAGCTGTGCAAAAAATTCTTTTATGGTAGAAATGCCTGTTGCAAAGGCAAAAGTCTGATCACGGTAGTAGCCCGAACGCCAGTCGCCGTTCTTAAAAGCCTTGGCCATGGCTATCTGCGGTACCTCTTTACCATCGCCAAAAATACCAAATTTGGCCTTCCCCGTTAACACTTCCCTACGGCCTAAAATACTGGCCTGCCTACTCTCACAGGCTATTTTGTAGTCGTTTATAACGATCGATTTAAAATCGTCAAAACTCAGTTCGGAAGCATTAATAGCGTTGGTCATCAATTTTTCATTCGGCATAGTAATCAAAGATTGGTTGCGGCAAATATATACAAAATTAAAAGTTTGCCTTTATCCTCGATTGTAAAATTATATATGGAATAAGAAAATAATATTTGGAATAGTTTTTGTTTTACATTGAAAACATTAAATTTGTTTTAGATATTTTAAAAAATAAATTACACCCAAATAACATGAAAAAGATCTTAGTATTATTCGCTTTTGTATTAGGTTTCGGTATCGCTGCAAATGCTCAGTCTAAACCTGCTGAATTTAAATTCGAAACTGAAACGCATGATTTCGGTAAAATTGTTTTGAACAAACCGGTAACTTTCGATTTCAAATACACAAACGTTGGCGAAGAGCCGTTAATTATCAGCAAAGCTGAAGCTAGCTGTGGCTGTACAGTGCCAAAATACACTTCTACCCCATTGAAAAAAGGTGAAACAGGTGTTATTTCTGTAACTTTTAATGCTGCTGCAGGTCCTTCAACTTTCTCTAAAGCTGTTACCATCACTTCTAACGCTAAAACGCCGATCAAGGTGCTTTATATTAAAGGTGAAACTGTAGCTTCTGCTTCAAAGTAATTTTTTAACCGATAATATTTAAAAAGTCCCGATTTTCATCGGGACTTTTTTATTTTTGTGCCATGCCAAAAATTTCACAAAAAGGCGTGCAGATGCCTGCATCGCCGATCAGAAAATTAACTCCTTATGCCGATCAAGCAAAAAAAGATGGTAAAAAAGTTTACCACTTAAATATTGGTCAGCCCGATATAGAAACACCCGAAGGGATGCTGAATGCCATCAAAAACATTGATTTTAATGTTTGGGCCTATACACCATCAGAGGGAACACTTGCCTACCGTTTAAAACTTACCGAATATTATAATAAACTGGGTTACAACATTACACCCGAAAATATTTTGGTTACCGTTGGGGGTTCTGAAGCGATTACCATTGCCATGCAGACCTGCGTTAACGAAGGTGATGAAATTATTATCCCTGAGCCTTTTTATGCCAATTACAACGGTTTTGCCTGTATGAGCAATGTGGTGGTTAAACCAATCCTTTCGTATATCGAAAATGGTTTCGCCCTGCCTCCGATTGCCGAGTTTGAAAAACTGATTACTGAAAAAACAAAGGCTATTATTATCTGTAACCCCAATAATCCTACCGGTTATTTATATTCGAGGGAAGAACTGGAAGCTTTAAAAACACTTTGTGTAAAATACGACCTGTTTTTATTTTCGGATGAGGCTTACCGTGAATTCTGTTATGATGGAAGGGAATTTATTTCGCCGATGCATTTAGACGGACTAGACGAAAATGTAGTGATTATGGATACAGTTTCTAAGCGTTACAGCGCCTGCGGTGCACGTTTGGGCTGTTTGATTACCAAAAACAAAGAAGTGATTGCATCAGGGTTGAAATTTGCACAGGCCAGGTTAAGTCCGGGCATGGTTGAGCAGATTGCCGGTGCGGCCGCTGTAGATACGCCCGATAGCTATTTCGAAAAAGTAAATACCGAATATACTTTACGCCGCGATACTTTGGTTGGCAGATTGAACAATATTGATGGTGTTTTCTGCCCGAATCCGGGTGGTGCATTTTACGTGGTTGCAAAATTCCCGATCGATGATGCCGATAAATTCTGTCAGTGGATTTTAGAAGAATTCAGCCACGAAAACCAAACCGTAATGATGGCACCGGCAACAGGGTTCTACTCTACAGCAGGTTCGGGTAAAAATGAAGTGCGTATGGCTTACGTTTTAAATACCGACGATTTAAATGCAGCAATGGATTGTTTGGAAGTGGCGTTGAAACAATATCCAGGCAGAACTATATAGTTCCAAATATTTTTATTCAAACCCTTATTGCTAATTTCAGTGCGATAAGGGTTTTCTTTTTTTTATATTTTTTTCAAAAAAAATATAAAAACTTTCCATATATTTAAAGTAATTACTTGTTTATCAGTCAATAGTATTATCATTCGCTCTCATTATGATAAATTATTTACGCGTACTATTAATTATTGCCATATGGTTTTCTGCTTGTCGTACAATCAAAATTCCTAAAGATGCAATTATTTCATCTCCTCAAGAGATTATTGAATTAGAACTTCCATCAAACTTGGGGCAAGGATATCAATGGTCTTTGATTGATACCAGTAAATTTGCTGTTGCTGAACATACTTCTAGTAGCAACCCAAATCCAAAGATCTCAACAGATCTTGAGAAATTTAAACTGAGATCAAAATCAAAAAAAGGCGTATTTCATCTAATATTTTACAGCTTACGTCCTTTTGACCCGTTAACGGACACAATTAATGCAGTTAAAATATACAAAACAATCGTTCTCAAATGAAAAAGCTATACTTTCTCATCGCCATTACCTTATCTTGGTCGTCTATATTTTCTCAATCAAAAGGTTTTATTCCTCCAACAGCTGCTGAAGAACAACAAATAATGTTGTCTCACGGTGCTTTTTTTGGAAGTGAGTATATTGTTTATGATGATAATCCTATACCCGAAAATGGTAACATCGATCCCAATGCACGCGCCGTTGATTTGCGTAAACTTGGATATGTAACACCTATAAAAGATCAAAGACAATGTGGAAGCTGCTGGGTATTTTCTACGATTGCATCATACGAATCGGCATACTCATTTCGAAATAACAGAATTCAAATCGACTTGTCTGAACAAAATGCACTAGATTGCTCTAGAGCAGGAAATTGTGGTGGCGGATTTCCTGGATCTTTGATGAAATGGTGGGTTGAAGACCGAAATACAGTAGCAAGTGAACAAGCTCTGCCATATATTGGTACGCAACAATATTGTGTCAATCCACAGGGAAAGTATAAGGCCGTTGCTTGGAATTTTGTTGATCCGACCAAAGGCTGGAATTACATCCCCACAGTTCTGCAGATAAAACGAGCAATTGCAAGGCACGGATCAATTGTAACTGCTATGACGGCTACTTTAAATTTTCAAAGATTTACTGGGAATACAATTTATAATGAGTATACTGGATTACAAGCTCCCAATCATGCAGTGACAATTATTGGATGGGATGATGACAAGGGTTCATGGTTAATAAAAAATTCTTGGGGTACCAACTGGGGTGATCAAGGTTATGGTTGGATTCGTTATGAAAGCAACGGAATCGGAATTGCTTCCATGTGGATTGATGCAGAGGTGAACAATGATGCACAACCTAAAGATCAGGGAGGAGATTATCAAATAGGAATTACAGATAACCTAGCCGACGATCAAATTTACGAAGAAGTGTATCTTACGATAAATGGTAAAACTGAAGTTTTTAGTATAGACAGAAGAACAGCAATATCCTCAAAAAAAATGCTTCAAATTTCGGGAGCATCCACAATTAACTACAGTATTGCATCTAAAACTGTTTTTGTTGACAAAAGTAATATTACAAGAATAGGAATTGGTGCCGGCAGTGGGATACTTACAATTTCAAAAGATTCAAACTTTAGGATCTTTATCAAAAAGTTTCTTAATGACGCCAAAACCAGATATGAAATCATATTAAAATAAAAAAGGAAATTTTCTTCGTACTATAACTAGGGTAACAAATAAGTCATGAAAAAACATCTACTATCGATAACATTCTTATTATCATATTTAACATCAGTTGCACAGCTTTGGAGCTTAAAAGCTGAATATGATCCAGATATAGAAGATATTTGTATCAAACTTAACAGCAATCAATGGGCTATGACATACGACCAATCCAAAAGGAATTTGGCAGATATCTATGAGTCTCTAAATTTTAAGGATTATAATGTTGAAATCATTGAGTGTAACAAAATTAAAAGTTCTGCTATTGCATATTTAGAACCAGTTACAAAAAAAAGATATATTTTAATAAACACATCTGCTTTACAAAATTTAGATAACCGTTATTTTTCGCACATGTTTGTAATTGCCCATGAATTTGCACATCATAAACTCAATCATTTTGGAAGTAACCTTCGTTTAACATTAGAAGCTAAAAGAGAACTTGAATTAGATGCTGACAAATATGCAGCTTCAATTGTTGCTCAAAATAGAGGGACATTAGCAGATTGCATCTACGCGTTGAACGAAATGAAACATCCATCAGTAGACACCTACTATGACCATCCTTCGCTTGATAAAAGAATTGCTGCAGTTAAAACTGGGGTAGGGATAATCCCCCCACCAACATCACCTGTAAATTATAAAAATTACACCAATTTATTCCCAGATATTAATAATCTATCGTTATTATCTTACACATCTGAGGTCAATCCGTGGGACATTACAGAATATTCCAAATCCAGCGGATTTGTTCCGCGCACAATATCATATTATAAAAACAAATATTGGATATATTGGAAAAAGGATGATAATGTGACAAATTACCAAGTATTTTGGAACTATAACAATTACGAATCTTCAACAATAAAAAAATATTTCGATTTAGGATACAACGTTAATTTTATAGAGAAAGTTAACAACAAATGGTTTGTGGTTTTCTGCAAGTTTTCAACGGGCCAATATCCCCAATCACTCTGTGTATTAAACAAATCTGATTTTGTAAATAAAACTACTGCCTATAAGACAAATGTTGAAGAATATCTTAACAAAGGGTATGTGATTAAAAATATAATCCCCTACAACATATCTGGCGATTTACTTTTCATTCTTGACAAGAAGCTTAACGAAGAGAATAAATGGACATGGGCATTTAGAGATGATTATAATGGCATCACGAATTGGATAAAGGATCAGAGTAATGATGGTTACAATTATCTATATACTTACAAAGTGGTTAACAGTCAATTTTTCGGCTTTATGACAAAAACTAAAAGCATTAATCACTGGACGGTCGTTCCTTTTATGGGAAGTGATGTTTCAATCATTACCGATCTAATAACAAAAGGTTATCAAATTGGAAACTTGACAATGGATAATACAAATTTTTGGTTTACGATGGCGCGGTTCACCTATTAATTATCCCTGCCTAATAGACATTATTCTGGTTTAAATCATTATTAAGTAAAAGCACATTGGTGTAACTGTAATTATCGCTCGTCCGAAGATTCTTACATAAATCGTATTAAAGAACATTATCTTCAAATAATTATTAAAGAAACCTTAAAAAAGCACAATTGAAAATAACAAAACTTAATGTAGACTATGAGACTAAAATATTGATTTATTGTAATAGAATAATTATAAGATAGTTATGTTTTACTATTTCATATATGAACTGGCTTTTAATTTGTATCTTTGTCAAAGAGTTATTTTTTGGAAGTGTGTGAAATGCACGTACAAAATTTTAAACAAAAAACCTGGGGCCGTTCTTGGATTTGACAGGGTGGCGAAGGTTATGTTAGCATGCAGTGCGTTGTTCGGAGAGCACTTAAAGTGAACGATCAAATTTTAGTTGGCGAAAATACTTACGCCTTAGCTGCCTAGTTTAGAACTAGCTTAGCTTTTGTCCCTCTAACTGCTGCATTGTTGGGTTAGAATATGGGGCATCGAAACAACAAAGCTGGCTTTAAGGAGATGCGACTTAAAGTGAGATAAAGTATCTAAGGTTATAAATAAGGTCGGTTTTCAGCCCGTTTATTCCCCGAAAATCAATTGAAAAATAAGCATGTAGAAGGTATAATTTATCTCACAACTGGACAAGGGTTCGACTCCCTTCGGCTCCACTGGAATCAGTATCAGAAATCACTGAAAAACACTAAAAGCCTGCAAATCAACGATTTGCAGGCTTTTGTTTTTTGGTATTTAGTGGCTTTTTTGACCAAATAACGCATATGCGAGGTGAGTCAAGCGGTGAGTCAGACTTTTGAATTTTTCGACTCACCGCTTTAGGGGTTAACAATCTGTTAATCAACTAGTTTACCTCGTACACATCTTGACTTTTTTTGACTGCAATCTTAACTTTATTCACCTTTTAAGATTACTTTTATGAAAAGAAATTTCAGTTTACTTTTCTTTCTGAAGAAAGGAAAAACAGATCAACCGGGTACTTCCTCCATCTACATGAGGATTACAATTGAAAAAAAACGTGTCGATCTTGCGACAGGCAAGCAATGTAACGATACGAATTGGTTCGACGGAAAATTAGCAGGAAATTCCAGTCAGGCAAAAACGATCAACCTCTATCTAAGACAGTTAGAATCAAAAGTTCATGAATCACACAGGAACCTGATTATGTTAGGGGAAGAAGTAACAGCTAAAAGTTTAGCAGATGACTTTTTGGGAAAAGGTAGAAAAGTAAGGAAACTCACTGAAGTCTTTGAATCGCACAACAAAGAAATGGCTGAACTTGTTGGTATTGAATTCGCACCGATGACCCTTTTGCGGTACCAAACTGCGCTCAGACATTTAAAGCAATATTTACGAGAAAAATATAAAATTCAGGACATCGATATCAGAAAAATTGATCATCAATTTATAAACGATTATGAATTTTTCCTTAGGACAACAAGGAAATGTAACAACAACTCCGCTGTAAAATATATCAAAAACTTAAAGAAAGTAATTAAACGCTGTCTCGCTAATGGATGGCTCACGCGAGATCCTTTCGCCAATTTTAAAGCCAAAATCAAATTAACCGAACGGCCCTGCCTTTCTGAAGAACAAGTTTCCTCTTTAGAGAACAAGGAATTTAATAATGAACGTTTAAATCGGGTAAGGGACATTTTTTTGTTCAGTTGTTACACAGGACTTGCCTACATCGACATCTACCAATTAAAAAGATCCGAAATCATTGATAGGAATGGGAATGAGAAATGGATAAATATCAATAGGCAAAAAACCGGCACACCAACCCGGTTACCATTATTGCCAAAAGCCAAGGCTTTGCTCAGTAAATATGAAAATCATCCTGTGTGCTTTGATCAAGACAAGGCCTTCCCGGTTAGCTCTAACCAAAAAATGAACGCATACCTGAAAGAGATCGCAGATATATGCAACATAAAAATACCACTCTCCTATCACATTGCACGGCATACTTTTGCCACAACAATTACTCTTCAGAACGGAGTACCGATAGAAACAGTCAGTAAAATGCTCGGGCATAAAGACATTAGAACAACCCAGCACTACGCCAAAACCCTAGATGTAAAAGTGGGGAGGGACATGGCAGAACTCAAAGAAAAATTAGCAGCTGAAAAACCTCTCAACAAAAATACTGTATACAGTTACACCATTACCAAATAAGCCATGACAGAGATCAATAAAATGCTGGTAGAAGAAAACATCATTGCGAAAATCTATCATTTCCGAGACCACAAGGTTATGTTGGATTCAGATCTTGCCGAACTATATACAGTTGAAACCAAACAATTGAAACGGCAGGTAAAAAGAAACCTTTTAAGATTTCCTGGTGATTTTATGTTCGAACTTACCGATGATGAACAGAAAATCCTAAGGCGCCAATTTGGCACCTTAGGACATGGTACATATTCAAAATATGGGAATATGGCATTTACAGAACAAGGAGTTGCAATGCTTTCAAGTGTTTTGAGCAGTGAACGGGCTATTCTGGTGAATATTGAAATCATCAGAACTTTTATCAAAATCCGTTCAACGATTGCACAAAACGTAGTTTTTAAACAAGAAATTGATAAGATTAAAAGCCGTCTTGACAACCAGGATAAGAACTTAGAAATTGTTTTCAAATACTTGGATGAGCTAATCGCTCCTCAAATGTCCGAACCGGTACCAAGAAAGCGTATTGGATTCAAACCAGATATGATTTAAATATCCTAAACTGCAGTGGTCGCAAATTGGAACCACTGCAGTCATAAATATCATGTAAATTAAGTTATGTAATAAGAAGATTCCCAAAATCACTTCCTATATGCTAGAGAAAATTATTTTAAAATCCGGAGCTACCAATCCATTTCAAACGATATTTATCGTATTTTTGTGCGCTATCCCTATATGATTAAAATACATTCCTGCTTCGAAGATGATACGATGGTTATTATCGAACTCTCTAAGGACGAGGATAATAATCACCATTGGCTACATTATGTAAAGATTACCGGGGAGTTTGTTCGCCTCTGGCTCAGAAACCGCGATTTTGCAAACGATGTGGCAGAATACTATTTTGAACAAGGCTTTCTCAAAGTACGCGATAACACAGCAGTATTTATTGAAAAGTTCAACTTTCAGCAACATACACTGCGAAAATTGCCTCCAGGAGTAAAAATTCTCAGCTTAATTGAAACCTACGCTGGAAAAATGAGCAGTCAAGTTTAATCTTGAGTTAAACTTTTTCAAATTCCTTTAATTCTCCACGAAACCTTACTTCCATTTGTGGGATGATACGATGGTGTATAGTTGATAAATCCCAATTGAATTAAATTCTTAATACATTTATGATAGGTACGTGTTGATGAAATTTTACTAATTTTCATCAAGCCACTACGTGTAACTTGGAAACAATCCGCATGTTTTGCCCGCATATAATAATTAATTAATGCGTGCAACAAAGCGGTATCGGTAATCGAAATGTTAATATCCGAACTGATAGTCTCCAAAATAGTCAGCACCTTTTTATTTTTTCCGATTCTAATCATACCTAATACCATTACTTCATTTTTTCTGCCAATAAGTTTTTTCCGTCGAGCAGATTCTCGACTATTTTGGAATCGTAATAGTAAATACTTCCAATTTTTGAAAAAGGAAGCGTTCCATTAATTCTTAAATTTTGAAGGGTCCCCTGAGATATACCCAAAACCTTCCTTACATCATGCCCCTTCAAAAACCTCTTCTTCGCAGGTGAATCAATTTTGACGATTTTTCTGATTTCTTCCAGCAAACCATTTCCAAACTCAACTAGATCTTCTTTAGTTAATATTTCTAAACCCATAATCCTTTCGTCTATTTTTCATAAAATATATACGTATTACAAAGCAGGGGGCTAAAAGCCCCCTGTACAATTGCACTACTACGTACAAAAATTATCTTGTAACTCCTTTTTTTTCCTTGGAAGCCTGCTCCTGTTCGGCTACCACTTCAGGCACTTTATCTACCTCACTTTTTTCCGCTAATCCATGCTTATCTACTGATTTGCTGTAGACCTGTTTGAGATCCATGTCATAAAAGTCTAAAGTCTTAAACTGTGGATTTGCGGTAACAAAGCCATTTGTTTCTTTTCCGTTCTTCATAAAAGAAACTTCATGCAGATTTCCTCTTTCCAAACTTTTTAATAGTTGATCTTTGAAACCTTGCTTATCCATATCAATAAGCTGAAACTTATCAACCGTTCCTGTAAGACTAAAACCATAGGCTTCACCAAATGTATTAGTACTATAACCTTTTTCAGGGCTATGATCCGAGAAGTCCAACTTCATCCATAAATTTGCCTTTTCTCCACTTTTGAGTACCACGTCTTTATTTACAGCACGTCCGGATAGCAAATTATAACTCTCTTTCACCGTCACCCCCTTGCCCTTATTGATATAAAAAGTCTGTTCAAGCTTAGCATCCTGCCCGGGTTTCTGGAGTGAAGCCTGATATTTATTAAAAAAATACAGATCAGATTCCTTGCTTTTAGAAAAATCGAGCACATAAGATATCGCATCACTCAACTCAGGTTTATCCTTAGCATTGGGCATGGGCTGAAAATTCTTAAATTCCAATGAAAACTCTGTAGCACCCTTTTCTATGGCCGCTTTGAGTTTCTCATGAAGTGACTCTCCAAATCCCAAATACTTCAGAGTGTTCTGAAGATAATCTAGATTATTCTCATTCATAACTATAAAGATTAATGATTAAAATTTAATTGATTCATATGTAATTACCCCTTGTTGCCTACCTGGAAAGCCCTGATCTGCCATAACCTCTCGAGTATTCGTTTTTGCTTGACACTGAAGTTGGGTTCTCATTTTCAAGCTTAGTTTTGGACTGGGAATCGGCTGCCATTTGGAGTGCCCTTTGGTAATTTTCATTACGTTCATCCTTCTGCGGAAAGAATCCCCTGTCCCCAGCCATTGCCTTCAGCCCGGTAAAAAGCATGTACGATATTCCGCCATCCATTACAAGCGAAACAACAAGTGCCAACCTATTAGATCGGATGCCTTCAGGAGCGGTACTGCTCGACTGAAAAGTGGTGCCGTCCGGCATTTCGATCTGTCTTCCGTTTCCATAGCGTTCTTTTTGATATGGGGTAAGTGCCATGCCATTGACCATTTCTGGAACACGCAGTCTTGAAGTATCGGTCACTATAAATTCCCTGGTATCCCAATCATACTCGACCATCAGCTTTTTATACCTTCCATCTTGATTGGTTTCTTTGATCAGATTAGCCTTGAGACCTGTTATTAGATCATCTGCCTCCTTAGCAGTAATAATCTCTGGTACTTGGGATTTTTTGTATACCGGATGTACCAGCAGTTCAGTCATTCCTTCTGCATTTTTAGTGAGTGATAGCTTTACGTTCATCTCCTGACCCGCTATACCGCCG
>NZ_DJDT01000285.1 GCF_002432345.1 Pedobacter sp. UBA5917 | reverse complement strand
GCGAGGAGGTACGACGAAGCAAATTATTGCGAGAAAGATTGCTTCGTCGGCTGAAAAAGCCTTCTCGCAATGACGACAACTATTAGAAAATTACGGCTTCGTACTAATCTGGATAGCCTGTGTATTCCGGTCAATTTTCATATCAGAAATTTTATTCGGGTTCAGTTTATCCAAATCTTCTTTCGTGATTTTATTTCCGTTTAAAAAGTAGGATGTATTTTCTTTAAGTACGATATCACTTACTCTTCGCTGATTTCCATTTTTCGCATCCGAAATAGTAGCTGTTGATTTCACCAAAAACATAAAACCTACACCTTTTTTCTTCGGAGTTGGCAGTTCCTGGAAATCACCATCATTATTGGTTGATACTTTTACATCAATATTCTTATGGTCTGATTTTACCGTATCAACAAAGCTAAAATGCTGTACAAAAGTTTTGCCTTTAAAATCGCCATCAGTTTTAAAGCTCATTATCCTCACTTTTTTCCCCGCGCCTTTTAATACTTCTTCTATCGATTTACGGGAAGAATCTACCCCGTCGCTTATACTTTTAATAATAAAAGTCATTTTGGTAACGGTATCCGGTGTTTTAAGGGTATCGATAAATATTTTTGCTTTTGTTTTGGGCTTTAGAACTGTTTTGGGCTTTACCTGTACCGCTACAATTTTTTCGGGCAGCACATCATTCACCATTTTGGTTAAAGGGGCCAAATGCGTTTTTATTTCCTTTTTATCGATGGTAAATGCAAGGGTAACACAAAGCAGTACAGGTAGTACAAATAAATATCGTGTTAGGTTTACTTTGGATGAACGTTTGGCATTCATCATCCTGATCCGTTTTTTAAGGTCGTTCAGGTTAAAATTATTTACAATGGCCACCGATGGCTGTAAAGTGCCCACATCGAGCAAACTGTATTGGTAAGCTTTTTTATCGATACCCTTTTTCAGGATCTTGGCGTCGGTAATAAACTCAATATTTTCGCGCACAGCTTTTTTCATCAGCCAAACGCCCGGGTTAAACCAATAAAAAATCACACAGATTTCGGCAAGGATAATATCCAGCGTATGCCACTCTTCTACATGCACTTTTTCGTGTTCGAGGATATTGTTCAGATCCTGTTTTTTATGTAATTGCGGATTGATATAAATGGTTTGCCAAAAACTAAAAGGACTTACCTTTTCATTTAAAATCCTCACTTTATAATCGGCCACACGATCGGGTGAAGAGTTTTTATGCATCCTGTACAGCGAAATAAACTGCACCAATAATCTTAAGGCCATTAGTAATACGCCTAAATAAAAAAGTACGGTGAGTACCTGCCAGAATAAAGGAACAGCATCCGGTTGTACCAAACTGCTTACGCGCTGGTTTAATCGGGGAACAAAAGCCGGAATAGCCTGTCCACCTGTAAAAAAATCGGTAAGGTTGATAAACGGGTATGCAGATGAAAATACGATCCCAAACAACAAAAACATCCTGTTGAGGGTATAAAACGTTAACCTGCGCAGCACCAGATAATAGGTTGCCGAAAACAGGATCAGCACCAGGTTAATCTTTAATAGGATGATAAAGAAATGTGGCATGGCATTTACTTTTCAGGGTTCTCAATCAAATTAATAATTTCCTTTAGCTCTTCGGCACTGATTTTTTTATCCTTTGCGAAAAAAGCGACCAGTTCTTTGTACGAACTTTGGAAATAATTATTTACGAAACCGCTCATAAAGCGCTTTTTATACTCTGTTTCTTTAACCTTGGCGCTATAGCGGTTGGCATTGGCAAAACGTTCGCTTACCAGATAACCTTTGCGCTCTAAATTTTTAACGGTTGATGCAAGTGTGGTATATGGTGGTTTCGGCTCAGGAAGTACATCCATAAAATCTTTTATAAAACCCTTGCCAATCTGCCAAACAGCCAGCATAGCCTCTTCTTCCTGTAATGTTAACTTTTCCATTATTACGAATATATCGTAAATATACGAAAAGATCCTAAAAACAAAAGCACTAACGAGTTATGATTTATCTGATAGTAAAAGGTTAATTGGTTAACTGTTTAAATCGGTTAACTGTCGCCAATGCAAAGTTCGTCATTGCGAACCGAAGCGTGGGATTATACGGGCGGTGTGAAGTAATCTTTGTAGTTCGTTGGCTCACTTGTTATTGGTTAATTTATCTGGTTAATTCTACAAATTGGTTAACTGATATAAAACTACCTGCTTCTACTCCGCTCAGGGTGATAATTCAATAAAAAGGTCGTCATCTCGACTGGAACGTAGTGAAATGGAGAGATCTATGATAGATTTCTCGACTGCGCTAAACTCCACTCGAAATGACGACCCTGGGTATTGTGTTTTTCTTTCTCTACTTCCGACTAAGGACTAAAGACTGAGGACTAAGAACTATTTCCCGCTTCTCCGCTCTGCCTGGTTCAACGTTTCTTCGATCACTTTTCTCATTTGTACGGCTGCATCCAGTAATTTAGGGTTACCATCGAAATCGCCATAAACGATTACGTGTTTAGATTTCTTTTTATAATTAAACTGGATATCGTAACGCGGTACAGCCATTGATTTTGGACTTTTCTTCCCAATGGTATCAGGAAAATTCCAAAGTCCGATTTCGTTGGCTTTAGCGTGCATGTACAGGATATCATCACTCTTTAGAAAAATCTTTTTCTTTATGGTAGAATCTGCTTTAGTTACATACTGATATTCGCCCGTGGCCGAGTTGTAACTGTTTTCTAAGGTATCTTTTACCCCCCATTTATATTGCATGGATACAAATTCGTTTTTCCTGAATGGAGCATTCTGGATAATCGGCTTGTAATAGATATAACAATAGATAATCATCGGAACAATGATGCTTAGGGCTAAGAATATTTTTTTTCCTCTACTTGACACTTTTATATTGAATTAATGAATTTTGAATTATTGAATGAACGAATGATTGAATGTTAAACAGGACTAAAGACTCTAGACTTCAGACTCCTTAAGTTCCCCTTCCCATTTACTTACCACTGCGGTAGCAATACTGTTTCCAACCACATTGGTTGCAGAACGGCCCATATCCAATAACGGATCGATACCGATCAACAAAGCCAAACCTGCTTCAGGAATATTGAAACTTGCAATGGTTCCGGCGATTACCACCAAAGAAGCCCTTGGTACACCCGCAATACCTTTACTGGTTAACATCAGGATTAAAAGCATCGAAATTTGTTGTTCAAAGCCCAAATGTATGCCATAAGCCTGTGCAATAAATAATGATGCAAAAGTCATGTACATCATCGAACCATCGAGGTTAAACGAATAACCTAATGGAAGCACAAAACTTACAATTTTATCTTTACAGCCAAAACGCTCTAACAGCATCATCGTTTTTGGATATGCAGCTTCGCTACTTGCGGTACTAAAGGCCAAAATTGCAGGTTCTTTCATATCATTTACCAAACGGAAAATGCGTTTTTTCAACACCAAAAAGCCTAAAAAGATCAATACCATCCATAAAATACCCAGACCAAGGTAAAACTCACCGATAAATATAGCATAGGTATGCAGTACATTGAGCCCCTGTTTAGCGATAATTGCTGTCATGGCTCCAAAAACGGCCAATGGAGCAAAATTCATCACATAACCGGTCATTTTTAAGATTACATGGGCAATGGCATCAAATGCCTTGATCACTACTTTACCTAAATCGCCGATTGCGGCTGTTGCCACACCAAAGAACAATGAAAATATTACAATCTGTAAAATTTCATTATTTGCCATTGATTCGGCAATACTTTTCGGAAAAACGTGCGCAATAAAATCTTTAACACTCATTGCAGTTTTCTGTATACCGGTATTCACCAACTGATCGGGCAGTGATAATTTCATGTGCCTTCCAGGTTCGAACAGGTTTACAAGGATCATTCCCAATACCAGCGACATTAACGACATGGCCAAAAACCAGCCCAGTGTTTTACCGCCGATACGGCCTACGGCTTTAATATCGCCAACTTTTGCTACACCAACCACCAAAGTGGTAAATACCAATGGGGCAACAATCATTTTAATCAGGCGCAGGAAAATATCGCTCAACAGCGTAAAATACTCCAGTTTTTTCTCCCTGATGTCTTCGTTTTCCTTTTTGATTTTGGCAGTAGCCTTTCTTTCTGCTTTTAGCTGTGTGTAAGCTATGCCAGTGGTATCGGTTGATTTGGCTATGCTTACCTCGATACTTTTAACTTTCGCATCTGCGTTGAGTATTTTCTGGTTATAAACATCGATTGAGTTTACATTTAGAATGTAGCCCAGTGCAATACCCGCAATCAGCGCTATGAAAATAAAAAGCGTGAGTTTGTTTTTCTTCATGAATATAAAAAGTTTGTGGTACTCTTAATTTGGTAAAACTACGATATTTACGGCTTGTAACAAATTTTGATCAGGGCTCGCATCAAAAAATACTTCAATATTGTTGGGTTAAACCATCCGGCAAAGCAAAAATAATTTAACCACAGATAAAAAGGATGCACACAGATGGGAAAATCCATGTTTATCTGTGCCCATCAACGGTTATTTTTTTTAACTTAATCATATAAAAATATATTATTTTTGGACCCTCGGTGTAACAAATCCGGGTACATCACCATCTAAAACGCAACTATAAATCCCTAAATGGAACAAAAAGACAAGTTATTTAAAGAGATTTTTGATTCAAATTCCAAAAAGATATTCCATTTATGTTATGGTTATACCGGCGATACCGATGCTGCAAATGATCTTTTACAGGAAACTTTTTTAAAGGTTTGGCAAAATCTGGACAAATTCAGGAACAAGTCTTTAATTTCTACATGGATTTATAGAATTGCGGTAAATACCTGTTTAACTTACCTGAGATCGGAAAAGAGACAGGCTAAAGATGAATTAACGGACAATATTATAGAAAATAAAATAGAGGAATTTTCAGAGAAAAATGAACAGGTTGCCCTACTTTATAAATGTATATCGAAGCTTGAAGAAAACGACCGTTTGATTATTACCATGGTGCTTGATGAGTTGCCATACCACGAAATTGCCGATATCTCAGGGATAAGCGAAGGCAATTTAAGGGTAAAAATTCACCGAATTAAACAAAAATTAACAGAATTATATAGCCAGTATGCAAGCGTTTGATCAATTACAGGAGTTGTGGCAAAACCACGAGGTAGACGTTAAGGTTTCTGCCGATGAAATGCTACAGCAGGCGAAGAAAGAAGTAAATGGCATCAAGCTAAAATCGGCTTTGAACATTTTAGGGATGCTGGCGTCTTTTATTGCCATTGCGGCCTTATGGATATTTTTCCACTTCGAATCATGGACTACCCATGTGGGCATCAGCATCACCATTATTGCCATTGGTGTATATACCCTGATCCTTTACCGCGATTACAGGTTGATTTCGAAAACCGACTTTACCGCGCACCCGCACGAATACCTGAACAACTTAAAAATCTATCAGTTAAACCGTTACAGATTATACAATTCGCTGTATTGGTTTTATATGATCGCACTTTCGCTTGGTATTATATTTTATTTTGTCGAAATCCTTTCCCACTTTAATACCATTCAAAAAGTTTTGGCAGTGGGCTTAACTGCCCTATGGATGTTATTCTGCTCTACGGTTTTAAGAAAGGCAGTAATGAGCAGGGAAAAAGAAAGGATTTCTTTACTGATCGAGAAATTTGAACGCATTAGCGGACAGATTTCTACCCCCGAGTAATTTTAGGCACGGTTTTTTCGTTGTAAAAATCAACACATGAAGAGACTGATTATACCTTTATTATTTTTGCTGGCATTGCCCTGTACTTTTGCCTTTAAACAAGACCTAAGCCAACCGGTACAACTGGATTGGGAAACACATTTTAAAGGCAAGGCAGATATGCGTTCGCCATTTTTTGCCTTAACAGCGATGACATGGAAGTACAGTTACGAAAGCACTGTTTACCGTAACCGCGTGGCCATTAAACTTAAAAATGAAGTTACCATCGACAAAACCAGATCCTGGGTAAAGTGGGACAAAATTAAGGATCCTGAAATAAGGGCCAGTTTGCTGCACCACGAGCAGGGACATGCCAACATCCAATATATTTTGCTTTTAGAGGCCGAAAGGGTATTAAAAAACCGAAATTATTCGGTAAGCAATTACAAAGCTCAAATTTCGGAGCTTGCCAACCAGATCAGCAGTTTTTTTGATACGATGCAGCGCAATTACGATGATGAAACCGAACATGGCAGCAATCATAAAATGCAGGCACGCTGGGATGAAATTATCCAGGATAAGATGGACGAATCAAGGGCTGCACTGGCCGAGCTACAGAAATAATTTTGGGATAAATACAATGGCTCCAACCGCTACCGCCAGAAAAGCAGCAACCAAAACCGCAGCCGCGGCAAGGTCTTTTACCACCTTAATTTTTGGATGATACTCTGGTGAAACTACATCGGCCAGTTTTTCGATCGCAGAATTAAGGATTTCGGCCACAAAAACCGCAGAAATTACGGATAAGATGGCAATCCACTCATAAGCCGAAATTTTGAGGTAGAAAGATAAACCAATGGCAACAATGGCTGCAAATAAATGAACCCTCCCGTTATGATCATTGATAAAAAAGAGTTTTAAGCCATTAAATGCATATTTAAAGCTCTTGATGCGATCGATAATTGAGAATTTCTGGTTATCCATTGTTTTAGTTAAACTATAAAGATCCTTCGACTACGCTCAGGATGACAACTCTAATAAAAAATCGTCATCTCGACTGAAACGCAGTGAAATGGAGAGATCTATCTCGAGACAGATCTCTCGACTACGTTGCACTCCGCTCGAAATGACGGCTATTGAAATGGAAGTGTTACTCCGCCATACGCTCTACGCTTAGCGCCATAAGCCTTTCAGCTTTAGGCTTTGGTCTTTCACCTTAAACCTTCCACTTTACTTCCCTTTCTTCTCTTCAGGTTTCACCTCACTCGCAGAAAAACTATTCCCGCTTAACCTATATTGCAGTGTTCTGTTAATCGTTTTAGTGCTATCAGCCGGATCTTTTATAGGGAAAGAACGGAAAAGATCGCCATTTTTGATAAAAAATTTGTCGTTGCCTGTATAACCTTTCTTCTGGCCTGCGCTTAAAGATGGAAAACCTATTTTATTAAAATCTCCACCCGCGTATTCGAAAACATTAAGGTCTGAAATATTCTTTTTACTTAACAATTGAATATACAGTTCCGGATTCCCATCGTTATCAAGATCCATATTCCAGGCATCGGTAATAATGCCTTTGCGGTCTACTGCGGCCGATCTGTAATTATTGCGGATAGAATCAGACATCAAAATCTGGTATCCGCCGATTGAGTCTACTCCTTTTCCCCAGCTTACAATTTCGAAATTTAATCCGGGTTTTATTTCTATATCCTTATAAAAACGGAAAGGGTTCTTTTCTACTTTGGCGGCTTCGGCTTTAATTTCTTTGGGTTTTTCTTCGGTGCATGCAAAACAGAACAGCACCCCTGTAATTAACAAAAGGTGCTGTAATGCGTATTTCTGTAGTTTCATTCTATTTGGGTTCATTTTGGTTGCCCCAAATTAATTATTTTAGTGTACCAAAGCAACAGTTTTTATTTCTTTGCGTCGGTTTTAACTTCTGGGGCCCCGTTGTTTAAAACAGTTTCGGTAACTACGCTTCTTCTACCGCTTGGTGCAATTACAATGGTTTTTAATATCCTTTTTTCGCCCTGTGGAACGGTGATTTTAACTGGCGAGGTATATAAAAACGCATTTTCTGACGGACGTGCCAAATCAATGGTATAATAAATTTTTGATCCGGTAACAGGTGCTTTTAAATCGATGGTAAAATCGCCACCGGTTAAAGGTTTATCGCTTTGCCCGATTGGTGTAGGTACCCAGAAATTAATACCCGCTTTATCTAAACGCGCCAAATGGTTTGGCAAGCGCTGCTCCGAAAAGTTCTTTAAATCTTTACGTTCAACCGGCGACCATGCAATTTCGGCCAGCGCCAATAAACGCGGAAAGGCATGATTTTCGGCTTTAGCAGTAGTTTTAATATACTCCGACCACATATTTGCCTGTACACCTTTAATGTATTTACGTTCGTCGGCAGTTAATACTTTCGGAATCGGATCGTAAGCGTATATTTTTTGATAAGGAGCAAATCCGCCAATGGTTACCGGCTCATCAGGAGAGTTAGATTGTTTATGGTCGATGTATAAACCCATTGATCCAGGGGTCATAATTACATCGTGTTTTTGTTGTGCGGCAGCAATACCACCATCTTCGCCCCTCCAACTCATTACAGTTGCATTTGGTGCCAGGCCACCTTCTAAAATCTCATCCCAGCCGATAATAGAGCGTCCTTTGCCATTTACATGTTTTTCGATCGTCTGGATAAAATAACTCTGTAATTCGTGCTCATCTTTCAGGCCTTTTTCTTTCATCAGATTCTGGCAAAAAGTAGATTCTTTCCAATAGGTTTTTGGTGCCTCATCGCCACCGATGTGGATGTATTTTGATGGAAAAATAGCAATTACCTCATCGAGGATATTGTTCAGCATGGTAAAGGTATTTTCTGATGGCACAAAAATATCATCAAAAACACCCCAGGTTTGCTGTACTTGCTTGCCTTTTCTGCTACCGGCCCATGGCGTTTTATCGCTTACAAACGTATCGCGATCAGGGAAACAGCTCAATTCAGGGTAAGCAGCAATTGCAGCAGAGGCGTGACCCGGTAATTCGATCTCCGGAATTACAGTAATGTATTTTTCAGCAGCGTATCTTACAATTTCTTTAGCCTCATCCTGAGTATAAAAACCTTTAACCGGTGTAAGGTAATTGCCATTGCCAGGGTAGTTACCAATGATACTACCGTTACGCGAAGAACCTATCTCAGTAAGTTTAGGGTATTTTTTAATCTCCAATCTCCATCCCTGATCATCTGTTAAGTGCCAGTGGAAGGTATTGATTTTATAATAAGCCAGCTGATCGATGTATTTTTTGATAAAAGATATCGGGAAGAAATGGCGGCAAACATCCAGCATGGTTCCGCGATAGCTAAAACGAGGATAATCGTTAATGTTAACTGCAGGGATGGTAATTTTATCGGCAACTTTATCCGGCATCATCTGCATGGCCGATTGTACTGCGTAAAAAAGCCCTGCTCCTTTTCCCGTTAAAACGATCTGTGTAGGGGTAACTTTAATGGTATAACCTTCGGCGGGTAATTTATCTGCTCCAACAGATGTTAATACGATTGCTTTTTGGTTAGGTTGTGGCGTTTTGGTTTCCCTTAAGGCAAAACCTGCCTTGGTTACGATAAAAGCGTTTAATAAATCAGTCATCTTTGCGCCGTCGATGCTCTGATTTATCAAAACCGTTGTTTTATCCAAAATGAAATTTCCGTTTGCCCTTGTAATGGCTACAGGTGCAGGTATGATCCCCAGATTGGGATCGCTCTGCGCAAATGCACTTGCACTGATTAATACTCCAATAAAAATCGATAATGCTTTGTTCATGTTTAATTTTTGGTTTAAAATAGGATATATCTGATTAATTGATCCAAGATAGAGATTATGGGCAGATCCCTAATCTCACATTCTTGTTACAATCCAAATCAACCGTTTGACTGGGTAGCACAATGCGGATAAATGTGTAAATTCTTTTTAGGTATTATTTAAGGTTGTTTTTAACCACAGATAAAAAGGATGAACACAGATGATTTTTTTTGGAAATCAGGTACAGTAGCATTTGGGTTAGTACAGTCCCGCTCCCGCTTCTGCCAATTTGAAGAAAATCGGCATCTCGCTTTGATCGGGTTTAGGTGGCACAACCTGTTCGATTATTTGGGGTTGCAAGGTGCAGAAGAAAATTGGGCATTTTGCAGTTAAACCCCAAATAGTAGCAGAAACCCGGATGTTTAAACCTGATTGAAATGAAAAGCCCGCAAGCGAGGTACGAGTGCGGACTTGTAATGAAAAGCAGGACGAACAATAAAAAGAGCTACTGTTATTGCTTTCCAAAAAAAGAGAGTAGAGAGGAAGTTTTGTGAATAGATCTCTCCGCTCCGCGATGCTCCGGTCGAGATGACGGCATTTATTTGAGCTTTAGAACGGAGTTTTTTATAAGCTACAAAAAATTATCTTCAGCTCTATAAGCCGAAATAACAGCCAGTTCGCCTTCCTTTCCGCTTTTTGAATTGCCATGTTCCATGCCCATAACCCCTTTGTAACCTTTGGCATGCAGGTGTTTAAACAAGTTTTTATAATTGATTTCTCCTGTTGTTGGTTCTTTTCGACCAGGGTTATCACCAATCTGGATATAGGCAATTTCATCCCAGCAGCGGTCGATGGTTTTAATCAGATCACCTTCTGTGCGCTGCATGTGGTAAATATCGTAAAGGATTTTGCACGATGGACTTTTAACAGCCTTGCAAACCGCGTAGGTTTCGTTCGTTTTCTGTAAGAAAAGTTCTGGTGTATCGCTCAAAGTTTCGAGCACCATAATTAATCCATGTGGTTCAAAAATCTCGGCACCGGCGCGCATCGCATCAATTACGTTTGCAAACTGATTACCATAGGGTAAGTTCCGTTCGTAAAAACCCGGAACCACGGTTAACCATTTGGCATTGCAGCGTTTTGCTGCTTCTACCGACTTTTTACAGGTTTCGATAAATTTATCTTTAAACTCCTTTTTGCCGGTGGTTAATGAGGTTTTCCAGTTATCGCCTCCATCTACCACGAAAACGCCCATGCGCATACCCAGTTTGGCCAATAAGTTTCCTATTTTTTCCTGTTCTTCAACCGATCGGCCGAGGTAACCGTTATCTTCGATAGATCGGAAACCTTTATCGTACATAAACTGGATCTGATCCAGAAAGCTTTTGCCGGCATGGTTTTCGAACATACCCTGGTGAGGTGCATAATCGAGGTTAAAAGTTTTATCGCTTAGCACCTTATTTTGTTTTTCGGCGGCAAAAGTATTGGTAAATCCTGCTCCTGTGGTAATGGCACCGGCAGTAAGCAGGCTATTTCTTATAAATTCACTTCTTTTCATAGGTTCGGTTTTAACGGATTAATGTTTAATCAGTTTTTTAAATCCGGTGGTTAAGGTGTCGGCTACCTTGCCATCTTTTTGGTGGTACACAAAATAAGCCTCCAGGTTTTTCCTGCTTTCTACAAAGGCAATAGCATCTTTAAGGTGCATCGCCATCAGGGCATTATCGTATCCATCGGCTGTAATCGCATCATTTGCATAAACCGTAACGCTGATCATTTCATTGTCTAAGGGGTATCCGGTTTTAGGGTCGATGAGGTGCGAAATCTTCTTCTTTCCGCTCTGGTGGAATTTTCTGTAATTGCCTGAGGTAGTAATGGCGCCCGAATTGATCGCGGCAATGTGCCTGATTACCGGAGTTCCGTCTTTATCCGGACCTTCGATACCGATTTTCATTGCTTCTCCATTGGGTTTCGGACCAGAAATCCTGATTTCGCCACCCAGTTCGGCTACATATTGTTTGATTCCTTTTTGCTCGAGATAAGCAGCAATCAGATCAACACTGTAACCTTGTGCAATTCCGTTTAAATCAATATGTACACAGGGTTTTGATTTGGTGAGCAAGCCATCCTTTAATTTAAGGTATTTCATGCCCACACAATTGAGGATCGATTTAATAATAGCGGGATCGGGTTCTGATTTAGCCTCTTTAGGGCCAAAGCCCCAGGCTTGCACCAGGGGAGCTACAGTAATATCGAAAATACCTTTTGTATCTGCATTGATCTCAAAACTTCTTTTCAGAACATCATTGATCATGCGATCGGTTCTGATTTCCTTTTCGGCCGTATTGAATTGATTTATCAATGTGCCTTTTTTGTAAAGCGACATCGATAAATCAATTTCGTTTAATAAACTGTCTATGCCCTGTTTGGTGGCCAAACTATCGGTGGCATAGTACATTATAGCGTAATCGGTTCCCTGTGCGTAACCATTGATTTTATATTGCCTCATTTCTTTTTTGAAAGAAAAGGCCAAAATCAGGGGTAAAAGGAAAAGCAAAAATCTATAACGCATCAGCTAAAATTAAAGCACTTTTGCCTGCCCTGGCATAGCAACAGGGTATAAACCTTTCTCATCGGGCATTAACCTTGGGTTGGCATCCCATGCAAAACGCTCAGGTAATAAACTGTTATTGGCAGCTAATGCCTCATCCCACTTAATGGTTTGACCAGAGTAGGTGGCATAACGGCCAATAATGGCAGAAAATGTACTGGTTGCTGCATAATCTACGTTACTGAATTTATATTCACCTTTCGAAACCGCATCGAATAATTCGTCGTGTTCGGTTTGGTATGGATTGGCATTTCCTTTGGTATTGTGGTTATAAAGTTCTTTGCCCTTATAATCTTTCATAATGGCCTGATTGCTTCCCGAAAGGTAAATTTTACCTTTTGTTCCCTGGAAAGTTTCGTCAACACGATTGCTGATTCCTTCGAAATGCCTGCACTGGCTACTGATTACAGCACCATCGGCATAGGTTAATTCGATAGAGTGGTTATCATAAATTTCGCCATAATCTTTTCCTGTTCTCCAGGCACGGCTTCCCGTTCCCTGTACCGAAACTGGATGTGCATTTTTTATCCAGTTGGCAATATCGATATTGTGTACGTGCTGCTCTACAATGTGATCGCCACATAACCAGTTGAAATAATACCAGTTACGCATCTGGTACTCCATTTCGGTCTGGTTTGCCGTACGTGGACGAACCCAAACGCCACCACTGTTCCAGTAAACCTGGCCCGACATGATATCGCCAATGGCGCCATCGTTAATGCGTTTCATCGATTCGCGGTAATTGGTCTGATAACGGCGTTGTAAACCAACTACCACATTTAATTTTTTCTTTTTGGCTTCTTCAGCAGCTGCAAGTACCTTTCTGATTCCCGGAGCATCAACAGCAACCGGTTTTTCCATAAAGATTTGTTTATTCTGTTTTACCGCTTCCTCGAAATGGATAGGACGGAAGCCTGGAGGCGTGGTTAATAATACTACATCGGCCAATGGAATGGCTTTTAAATAGGCATCGAAACCTACAAACTGACGTTCTTTAGGAACATCTATTTTGGCTCCAAATTTTGAGCTTAAAGATTGATAGCTGCTATCCAAACGATCCTGGAAAGCATCGGCCATAGCCACTAACTTAATATTGAATTTGGTGCTCAATGCCTGAAATGCAGCTCCCGTACCACGGTCGCCACAGCCAATGAGGGCTATTTTGATGGTATCAGAACCTGATGCATAAGCTCCGGCCAATGGGATGCTGCTCAGCATGGCCCCGCCGGCAAGCATGGCAGTTGCTTTTAAAAAATCGCGACGATCTTGTTGATTAATTGGTTTTCTCATGTGTTTAGTTTTTATCTTGGTTAGGATATTTTTTAAAAATCTTTTATAGGCTGTTTGTTGTAATAAGCATCTATTTCTTCTTTTGAAGGTGTTTTTGCTGGACGTACCAAACGCATACCCACAAAAGGCGCTTCTGGGAACCACCAGTTACTTTTTGGGATCTGGGGATCCAGTTGTTTCCATGATGGATCGGAAGCCAATCTTACTGTCGAAGTCAGGTTATCTGCTATTTCATCATAAGAACCGCCGCGGACAGCATTTGGGTACAATTTTTCGGGTTTGGCAACAGGGTTTTCGGTGGTTTTATCTTTGCTGTAAAAATCGGCAATATACTGGTCGTAGGTCCATTCGCTAACATTTCCATGCATATCGAACAAACCCCATGCGTTAGGTTTTTTCTGTCCTACCTGGTGCGTTTTGTTGTTGCTATTGTCCTTATACCAGGCATAATCGCCCAGTTTAGCAGGATCGTTACCAAAAGAGTATTTAGTTTCGGTTCCGGCTTTACAGGCGTACTCCCATTCGGCTTCTGTTGGCAAACGGTAAAAAACACCGGTACGCACATAAAGCCATTTGCAGAATTGAATGGCATTGTATTGGGTCATGGCTACTGCAGGCTGGTGCTCTTTACCCATCCCAAAGGTCATATCGAGATAAGGTTTTGTAGGGCGGGTTACGGCATCAACTTCAGCTGGAATAGCACCCTCACTGGCTTTTTTTTCGTAGTCGCGGTAAAGAAAAGGTTCAAAAATATCCCAGGTTACCTCGTGTATCCCGATCCAGAAAGCATCTATTTTTACTTCGTGTACAGGTTGTTCATCGGGTTTACCTGTTTTGCTTCCCATTTTAAATTTGCCTGCCGGAATGGCCTGCATATCGAATTTTAATTTGGTTCCGTTAATGGTTTGTGTATACGGACCGGTTTGGTTCTGTGCAAAAATCTGCACACATGGACTGATGATTAATGCAGCGGCAATTAATTTCTTAAACATAATTATTGGTTAGAAACAATGTTTTCTAGCTGTTATCTGGTTAATTCTGAAATACTAAAGTAGAACAACCATTTTTAAAACAGTGAGAATCATTGTAACAATAAAGGTAAGAAATGTAACATTAAAAGTCAAGTTGACAATTAATAATGCCTGCAGGGAATAGGGCTTATCTTCTATCGCTAACTTTATTGCTCAGGTTGGCAAAACCGATCAGCGTATCCCAGCGGGCACCAGGGCGGCGGTAATAAACGAAAACCTGATAGCTGTTTTCCGTCTGGAAAAATGCACCTTCAAAAAATCTGGTTTCCATTGTTTTGGTGTCTTTATTAAACCAGGCATATTCGTAATCGTAAAGACCCTGTTTAAGCATCATGTTAGCATAAAACTGCTTCCTGTTGGCGTCGTACAGGAGTTTATTGTCGTTACCCATGGTGTAATTGTTAAAACGACCAATTACGTAGGCATCGCCATTGGCACTGGGGGCAGCGGCATTTAAGGTAAACAATACCCCCATATATTCTGATTCTGTTTTATCATCACGGCCATCGGTATTGCGGATAAAGAAATTGCCATTTTCATCGTACTGGTTGGCAAAAGCCCCAACCGTTCTCGGCGCGTCCTGAAAAAGCATCACGTTTACCGATTCGTTATCACGGTATATATCTTTAACATTATCGGCCTTGTACCTTAAGCTACGGGTGTCGAATTTTCTAAACTCATTGTCTCCCCAAAAATCGTTGGTGTTAAGGTCGTTGTAAACCAGTTGGTTTGGCCTTACAAAAGATGGTTTTGTGTTCAGTATGCTGGTATTGGCATTAAAATTCTGCATCACGATCGCTTTAAGATCCTGATAAGGGTTTGAGATCGGGAAAGTATGGTTAATGGTGAAATTGATCTTTTGCTTGTAATTCCGGTTTTCTACCTGCATGGAGTTGGTTACTTCTGCCGCTACCGCCACCTGGCTATCGAGCACGTAAAAACGCTGCGAAATAACCGGTTTGTTTTTATCTCCATCCAGATATACTTTTAACACATAATTACCGCCGATTTTGGGCTGGATCTGTGTATTTGGCAGGCTGAGTTCGTAATGGGTATATTTCCGGGTCGTGTTGGATGAATAACGGTAGTTGAGGATACGGTCGTCGTTAAAACTTCCTAAATAATCGATACTCGAAATTTGAGAAGGTTGCCATTCGGCATTGCAATGCTCAATGGTATACCAGTAGTTTTGGGTACCTGAAAGCAGATCGTCGAAAGAAAAAGTAATGGTTTCTGACGAGTTGAGCATAATTACCGGTATACTTTGTTCTTTATTACTGTTATAGCATAGTACTGTTTTAATATTCGGAAGATAAGTCCTGTTCTCGTTGGTAAAGGTTCGGTCGTTTTGCGCGAAAGCTATACTGGAGATGAAAAATAAAACCGGAATTAATATTTTCTGCATGGTTAAAAGTAAAGTTTTATTGGGAAGTGGCAAAATTCTAGATTACCGTCATTTCGAGCGGAGTCGAGAAATCTGTCTCGAGATAGATCTCTCTGTTCCGCTGCGCTTCAATCGAGATGACGGAGCGAAGAGTGTGAATCCGAAACACTTACTTTGACAATCTTTTTGGCTTTATGCATATTAAGATTGTCAAAGTTTAAGCCACCGAAGCAAAATCTATCTCAATTGATCTCTCCGCTCGAGATGACGGGGCGAAGAGTGTGAATCCGTGGCAAAAAAAACTTAGTGCAAAAAACTCATACAAAAAAGCCGTTCCGATTTTACATCGGAACGGCTAAATATTTAATTAAACCTGTGGTTAAACTAACCTTCAAGCTCCATAATCTCGGCGGCTAAACTTTCCCACTTTTCCTGGCTTTTATCTAAATCAGCTTTGGTTGCCACATAACGTTTGTTGGCTTCGGCAAGTTTATCTGCTTTGCTGTAAACATTTTCGTCGGCCAGTTCTGCTTCGATGCTTTTAACATTTTGCTCCAGTTCTGTAATCAGTTTTTCTGTTTTCTGCAGTTCGTCGTTCAGTTTTTTTAACTGACTGGCTGTATTCGGGGTATTGGGTTTTGGCTCTACTTTTGGTTTTTCGGGCATTTTAACCGGAATCGGTTTAGAAACCGGAATTACCCTTTTGCTGTTCCACTCCTCATACTCAGCGTAGGTACCAGGGTATTGTTTAATTTTTTCGCCTTCGATAAACCAAATTTTATTGGCCACGTTATCAAGGAAATACCTATCGTGTGATACTGCAATAAAAGTACCTTCAAACTGCTCTAAAGCCTGGATCAGGATGTTAACCGATTGAATATCCAAGTGGTTGGTAGGCTCATCCAGGATCAAAAAGTTCGAATCTGTTGTTAACGATTTCGCTAATGCCACACGCGATTTTTCCCCTCCCGATAACACTTTGATCTTTTTGAAAACATCATCGCCGGTAAACAGGAAACAGCCTAAAATACTACGCAATTCGGTATCGGTATGTTTTGGTGCAAATGCCTGTAATTCTTCTAAAATCGCATTTTCAAGGTGTAGCGATTCCAATTGGTGCTGAGCAAAGAAGGTTGTAGTTACATTATGACCGGTTTCGCAAAGACCTTCGAATTTTTCGGTACCGGCAATCATCCTCAATAAGGTAGATTTACCTTTACCGTTTGCTCCGATCAGGGCAATTTTATCACCTTTTTCGATCACTGCTTCTGCATCTTCCAAAATATGCACGTTTGGATAATGTTTGGTGGCATGTTCGATACGTACCACGTGACGGCCTGATGGCTTGGTAAATTTAAAGCTGAAGTTTACCGTTGGGTTATCATCGTCAACATCGTCAATACGTTCCATTTTATCTAAAGCTTTCATCCGCGACTGCGCCATTTTTGCTTTAGAAGCCTTTGCTTTAAAACGTTCAATTAAACGTTCTTCCTGTTTGATTTTGGCTTGCTGATTTTTAAATTCGCCTTTTTGGATTTCGCCACGTAGAGCTTTTTCTTCTACATAGAAGCTATAGTTACCCGCATAAACGGTTAATTTACCTTTACGAGATTCGACCGTACGGTTTACAATCTTATCCAGGAAATACCTATCGTGCGATACAATTACAATAGCGCCCTCAAAACCCATTAAATAATTTTCCAGCCATTTAATAGAAGGTAAATCCATGTGGTTGGTAGGCTCATCGAGTAAAAGGATATCCGGATCCTGCAAAAGGATTTTGGCCAGCATTACACGCATACGCCAACCTCCCGAGAAGGTATTTAGCGGACGCAGCTGATCTGCTGTACTGAAACCTAAACCGGCCAGGATTTCGTTGGCCCTATATTCGATGTTATAACCGTCTAAAGCTTCAAATTCCTGCTGTTTATCGCTCAGTTTGAATAAAACCTCTTCGCTATAATCTGTTTCGATTTTTTTAAGCAATTCCTCAATTTCATCGTGCAACTGGTTTTGGCGCTCAAAAGCCTCCATGGCCACATGCAAAATGCTATGGTGCGAATCGTAAGAAAGTAAATCCTGGTTTAAGTAGCCAATTTTAAGGTCTTTCGACATCGAAACGGTACCCGAACTCGGGGCATACTCGCCTACAATTATTTTTAAAAGTGTTGATTTTCCTGTTCCGTTGGCACCGATCAAACCTGCCCTGTCACCTGGTTTAATGTGCCAGTTGGCGTCATCGTACAAGGCCCTTGAGCCGATCAGGAATGTTAAATTATTTATTGAAATCATTTCGGCTGCAAAAGTACGAATTTTAAAGGCTTTTTTCAGATCGAAACTTAAATAGGAAATGTTAGCTGTTTTTAACTTACCGGTTTTTTAAATTGTTGTTCAACCGCACTCAATAAAATTGATAGGTTTGTACGTGAAAACATGATCCTATATGAATAACAGTAATGTAAAGATAACTGCCAAAGAAATTCTTTCTGATAATTGGTACACGCTGAATAAAGTAACGTTTGAATATAAACGAAAAGACGGAAGCTGGGAAACCCAAAGCCGCGAAGCTTATGACAGGGGCAATGGAGCCACTATTTTGCTCTATAATAGGGAAACACAAAGTGTGATCTTAACCCGACAGTTTCGTCTACCTACCTATTTAAATGGAAGTGAAGATGGCATGCTGATCGAAACCTGCGCCGGCCTGCTGGATAAAGATAACCCTGAAACAGCAATTAAACGCGAAACGGAAGAAGAAACAGGTTATAAAATTACAGATGTAAAAAAGGTTTTCGAAGCGTATATGTCGCCGGGTTCTGTAACCGAAATTGTATATTTTTTCGTGGCCGAATATTCAAAAGACATGAAAATAAGCGAGGGTGGCGGTCATCACGAGGAACAGGAAAACATCGAAGTGCTCGAAATTCCTTTTACTGACGCATTAAACATGCTTGCTGCCGGAAAAATCAAGGATGGAAAAACCATTATGCTTTTGCAGCACGCGCAACTTACCGGATTACTCTTAAAACAGTAAATTGTCAGAGAAAAGTTAAATGACTTTAAGTTTCATGGAAATGAAGAAATTATTCTACTTTTGTACTGTAATAAAAATAATTACAGAATGAGCAACAGCCGGTTTCCTATTTCCTTACACATCTTAACCTTGTTAAACGAGGCGAAAGGTGGTGTGGTGAGCTCGGAATATCTGGCGGGAAGTATTAATATCAATCCTGTTTTGGTGCGCAAGGAAATTATGAATTTGCGTAAAAATGGTTTTGTTGGGAGTAAAGAAGGCAAAGGAGGAGGTTCGTTTCTGGCTAAAAATGCGAAGGATATTAACCTGGGCGAAGTGTATAAGTCGGTTAGGAGTAGTAATGTATTGGGGCAGAGTAAAAATGAACCTAATCCGAAATGTCCGATAGGCAGGCAGATTAACCAACATTTAGATTCGTTGTATAGTGATGCCGAAAATGCCCTGATCGCAAATTTATCTAAACAAACACTGGCTGATTTTGCCTCAAAGTTTGAATAAATTTTTTTTGGGTATAACTGTAATAAAAAATATTACAATATTAAAAATAGATTAATAAATTAAAAATTAAATCACATGAAAGTAGCATTAATTGGAGCATCGGGCTTTGTAGGTAAAGCCATTTTAAATGAACTGGTAAGTCGTGGGAACGAAGTAACCGCCATTGCACGCGATACCGACAAAATTGAAAACAGCAGCGATAACGTAACTAAAGTAGCTGCCGACGTTTTGGATACTGAAAAATTAGCAGAAGCTTTAAAAGGTGCTGATGCCGTAGTAAGTGCATTTAATGCCGGTTGGACCAATCCAAATTTATACAATGACACCGTGCAGGGCGCAGAAGCCATCCAAAAAGCGGTAAAAGCAGCAGGCGTAAAACGTTATATTTTTATTGGTGGTGCGGGTACTTTACAGATTGATGGACACCAGATTGTTGACGGACCTAATTTCCCTGCAGAATATAAACCAGGTGCAACTGCAGTAAGGGATTATTTTAACACATTAAAACAGGAAACAGAATTAGATTGGTTGTTTTTTAGTCCTGCGATTGAAATGCACCACGGTATTACCACCGGTCGTACCGGAAAATATCGCTTAGGAAAAACAAGTCCGGTTTTTAACGAAGAAGGCCGTTCTATTTTATCGGTAGAGGATCTAGCGATTGTAATTGTTGATGAACTGGAAAATAACGCACATCACCAGGAGCAGTTTACCGCAGCATACTAAAGGATGGATGATGGGAGATGGAAAATGGATGATGGGGAAATTGGTTAGTTATTGGTTAGTTAGTTGATGGTTTGATGGTTCATAGTTGATAGCCGAAATGCTTATTGCGTGTGGTTCACTGATGATTGAAAATTGATTATTGGTGATTATCTTTTATGACTATCAAACTATCAACCATGATCTATCAACCTTAATTCTGGGACACGCACGATCAAACCATCAACCATGATCCATCAACCAAATGTTGGATATTAAACTTGTATTTATCCACCCAGACCAATGAACTAATGGCTAATGGAATAATGAACTTGGAAGATTCATCATCCATTTTACATTTTCCATCTTCCATAATTACCTATAAGTTCTTATCTTCGTGGCATGTATAGCCTTATTAAACCAATATTCTTCAAGTTTGACCCTGAAAACGTACATTATTTCGTCGTAAAGCGGTTAAAATGGTTTAATGATAAGTTTCCTTTGGGTAAAACCATTATCAGAAGCAGCTTTGATGTTCATATTAAAGGATTGGAACGCGAAGTTTTCGGTATAAAATTCAGAAACCCGGTTGGTTTGGCCGCAGGCTTTGATAAAAACGGCGAATATGTAGAGCCACTAAGCAATTTGGGCTTTGGATTTATCGAAGTAGGTACGGTAACGCCAATGCCCCAGCCGGGAAACGACAAACCACGTATGTTCCGTTTGCCCAATGATGAAGCCCTGATCAACAGGATGGGTTTTAACAATAAAGGGGTAGATGTAATGGCCGAACGTTTGCGCCTGCTAAAAGATAAACATCCCGATATTGTTGTAGGTGGAAACATCGGGAAAAACAAGGCTACACCAAATGAAGAAGCGGTAAGCGATTATATTAAATGTTTCGACCGCCTGTTTGATGTGGTAGATTATTTTGTGGTGAATGTAAGTTCGCCCAATACCCCGGGCTTACGCGAACTGCAGGAAAAAGAACCGCTTAAAAAAATCCTCAATACCTTACAGCAACGCAATCGTAAAAATGATATTTCGCGTCCGATTTTATTAAAAATTGCTCCCGATTTAACCGATGCGCAACTGGATGATATCATCGAAATTGTAGCGGAAACGAATATTGCGGGCATTATCGCCACCAATACCACCATTAGCAGAGAAAATTTAGCTACTGAGCAAAATTTAAAAGCCGAAACCGGTGGATTGAGCGGAAAACCTGTTAAAGAACGTTCAACCGAGGTGATCCGTTATCTTTCAGAAAAATCGAACAAAGCATTTCCTATTATCGGTGTCGGTGGGATTCATTCGGCAAAAGATGCGCAGGAAAAAATGGATGCAGGCGCTTCATTGGTGCAGTTGTATACCGGTTTTATCTACGAAGGCCCAGGATTGATCAAAAGCATTTGTAAAGCTTTGGTTTAGTTTGATGGAATGCATTTTCGAAATTATCTAAAATTGTTAGCCTTCAATATCGAATCTCTAAAAGTACTTTTAGCACTAAATAAATAAATTTTCTCTCCTTTGAATCTTTCTTTCATCAATTCTCCATTTTGAATAGAAATAGAGGGTATGGTGTCATTTTGATAATGTTCTTTCTCAAATATTAGTATGCTCGAACTATTTTTAGTTTTAATAAGTTCAAAATATCCTCTTTTATTTGTTGTACTCTGTTTTTTATTGTGCCCATCATATATTTTAACACCGTCTAAAGGTATTTTCTTATCATAATCATAAACATACCCATAGTAGTACGAGGGTGTGCAAGAATTAATTAGTAGAAAGATAAGTAAATATGCAACATTCTTCATTTAATTTTTAATTTACTAAGCCACATAAGCCCTAATACATCTTTTTCGGCGGCTATTTTTCTCGCTAAATAATTTGGTTGTTGAGTTTCTCCTCCTAAAACATTGTCTGAAAAATAGGGCATTATATCAATTTCGCCAGTTAAGGGAATTTCGGGAGCATCATTATACTTGTATTAAAATATAGAATTAACACTCCCTTTGTGCCCATAAGAATAAATTGTTCCTCCGTATTTTTTCAGTATTTCATGGCCTATCTCATGTGCGGAGGTATCTTTGAATACTTGATCCTCAGATGTTTCAGGACTATAGCCCCAACCATTAGAATAATTTATGTAACCAACATTATAGCAAATAGCTTGTCTTGAGATAATATTTCCAACAGCTGTCATAGGGTCTTTTATTGAACCTGGGTTTCCTGAACGCATCCAATCACCATTTGTGTTATAAATGAGATTTACTTCACCTATGGAGTTTTCTTCTGAGTTTTTAGCATTCATAAAAAATGCGAAAAGCTTGCCATTTATTTTGATGTCATGGGCAATGAAGTGGTTTTTGTTTCTGCCCCAATGATAATTTATACCCGCTATTGCAAGTTTTTCTAACTCTTCAAAAGTTTTTGTTCTTGTTTTTAAAATGGGTTGATCGGATTTTATTTCAGATTCAGGGATTTTATCCCAATCACAAATTTGACTTTTATTATGTAGTTGATTAAAATCCCTTGTGTTTTTCCAGCAGTCCAATCCCTCAGCACCACCATCTTTTAGGTTGACCCTTAATATCGTGTCGATCCTGTTGTTTTTTCGGTTTATTTTAACATCCACCCAATCTACCTGTTCGTAATGCGTAGAAAAATTTACTTTTAAACTTTTTCGTTTTCCGGCTTTGATGGCAGTTATTTTGGCAGTGAGTTTTTTATTGTTGAAACGCGTACTATCGTATACTTCATTATTGTCGAAACCATCCCAATATAACACGTACGATCCTATTTTTGTATAATCGGCAGGCGAAAGGCTAAATTGTTCAAGAATTGTTTTAAAATCCGGGGTTTTACTCGGATATGCTGGTAATAACTCTTTAGCTTCATTTTTAATTTGGGGTACTTTCGATGCTGTAACCACAACAGGAGCCAGGTTGTTCAGTTGATAAATTACATTTTCATCTGCATCTTTAATCTGAAATTCCAGTGCATCTATATCATGTACAGTCAAAGCATAATCAAATGCGAAATACGGATTCTCATATCCATTATTAAAATTCAAAATGCCCAAAGGAACTACAGTAGTCTCATTTTTATTTAGCGAGAAGGTAATGTCGAAATCTTCAGCTTCACTAGTTACAATTGGTTTGTATTGATTATATTGGATATTGTTTTTGCTCTGCTGTATGATTTCCTTCGTTGTATTAAATGCTATATCTCCGTTGGAGGCTATCCATTTGCTACTTTCTGCAGTTTCGGTAATGTTTTTTGCAATGTATCTGATCGTTCCCATTTTAAAGCGGTTTTGTTTTCGCTGATCTTAAAAAACTTTTTGGCGCCATTAAGCTGGGACGTACTTTGGTGCCGATAATGTTAAGCTGATCTATTTTTATCAGCATTTATTTCTGGTAGACAAATATGTTTTAGTAGTAACGTTTTTGCTATACTTATTGTAAATGCGGGTCAATTAACTCCAAGCCACCATTGCTTAAACAGTTGCTTTCGGTTATTAAGATACACAATTTCTCCGATCATTGGCGAAACTAATGGAATATTATTGGCTTTGGCAAGTGCTGAAATTTTGATTAAAGGTTCATCCCATGGGTGTTTTCCCAATGTAAATTTAGAATTGTGAACTGGCATAATCCTTTTAGTCTTTAAATCCTTCGCAGCCTGCAGCACATCTTCGGGTAGGTTATGTACCGAGCGCCAGGCTTTATCGTATTGTCCGGATTCGATAATGGCGAGATCAATTGGGCCAAATTTTTTGCCTGTAACGGCATAATGGTTATCGTAACCTCCATCTCCACTATAATAAATTTTCATGGATGGCGATTGGATGACGTATGACATCCAAAGCGTTTTTGCACTGCGTAAACCACGGCCTGATTCGTGGTGGGTGGGAGCGGTATAGATGGTATAATTAGTGCCAATGTTAACCTGTTCATCCCAATCTTTTTCGATCAGCTTTTCAGCCGGATAACCCCAATATTCGAAATGTGCGCCTACACCCAATCCACAGATTACATGTTTCACTTTATCTTTAAGTGCAACAATGGTTTGGTAATCCAAATGATCGTAATGGTCGTGCGAAATAATCAGGTAATCAACAGGCGGAATATCGGCTGCGGTATAAATGTTGCTACCCCTGTAAGCTTTGGGGCCCCATGGTAGCGGGGATGCCCGCTCGCTGAAAACAGGGTCGATCAAAATTCTTTTGCCGTCCAATTGGATATAACTTGAAGAATGACCGAACCAAACCAGTACATTTGAATCTAAGGGAATGTTGAATAGATTGGTTTTTACAGATGGAATAGAATCTACAGGACTGGTGCGTGGATGGTGTTTAAATATAGTGGAGTAAATCTCACCGGCAATGGTGTAGCCCTCAGAAATAGTTGGTTTTTCAATCTCGTTATGGAATTTTCCATCTTTATAATGGGGCGATTTTTCTATCCTGGCGAGTCTGTCACCTTCAGGCGAAGCCCCAAATTGCGGTTGCCTCATATAGAAAAAGGTAATGATGGCTAAAACCGCTATAATAGCCAGTAAAGAAAGTAAGGTGTTTCTTAATATTTTTAAAAATCGGCGCATCTTTTGTTTTGTTTAATCTGCAGCCAGTACTTTGATGTCGGCAATTTCTAAAACCTGCTTCGGATAACCTTTCAGTACGGCATTGATCATGGCTTGACCAACCTGTTTTAGCGTTAAAGCCAGTTTGGGCAACAGGATGGGGAAAATCCATATCACAGGTTTAAAGATGGCCTTTACATTTTTTTGTTGTTTAAAAGGTTTCATAAAACCCGGGCGGAAATTGTACTGCGCTTTAAAGGGAAGTCTCATTAAGGCGTTTTCGGTTTTCCCTTTTACACGCGCCCACATTATTTTCCCTTTTTCGGAGCTATCGGTGTGTCCGCCAGAAACAAAATTGAAAACCATACCTGAGTTCCATTTTACCAGCTGGTTGGCAAATGCCATGGTGGTTTCGTAAGTGATATGATTGTATTTTTCTTCGTTCATGCCTACAGAGCTGATCCCTGCGCAATAGAAACAGGCATCGTAACCTGATAACTGGCTTTCAAAACCTTCAAGCTTTGTAAAATCACCCACAATCAGTTCTTTCAGCTTAGGATGTTCGAGATCGTAATACCTGCGGTTAACAACCAATACTTCCTTTACGGCTTGATTTTCTAAACATTCGAACAAAACGCCTTCGCCAACCATTCCGGTGGCTCCTGTGATAATTACCTTCATATTATCCCTTAATTTTAGACAAAGATCAGCATTTAAATAATTGTAAGCTTTGTTGAACGGTCCAATTTTGCTTTGCTGAAAGGTTCATGAAGCGTTGGTTTATTTCTGTCTTTTTACCATTTCATTGATCCAGATTGGTGCAAATGGTGAAGTACAACCTTTAGAAACCGGATAATCGCGGTAAATACCCAGTTTTTCGCCTATTGCCAAAGCCCTTTCCCTGTATGCAGGATGATTAATACCGATCTGTGCCAGTGCGGTGTTCATTGTCCATTGGGTTTCAGGGGCGACTTTTGGCATTTCGCTTTCAATGCGATCCAGGATTGAAGGGATGTTTAAACCTTCCGGATCTCTGGCTATGCGGCCGCTGGTTAAGCTCCAGCCTGCACGGGCCAGCATTTTATCGTTGGCATTCATCCACTTTTCGCGAAATTGTTCTTTATCAGTATATTCTTTAACCACGTAGTTGTAAAACCAATCGGCTGCCCAGGCAAAATCTTCTGAAGAAACCATCTGTTCGATTTCTGCAGCAGATAATTCTTTGGGATTTAGAATCAGGATAGCCAGCATCCTGGCATCGATATTTCCGGTTTCCCATAACGCTAATGCCAGCTGATGATCTGTTTTGATCTTTTTGGCCAGGGTTCTGATATCGCCCATTTTAACACCAAATAGATTTTCGCGGGCGCCATTTTTGAGGTGCTGTTTCCGCACTTTTTCATCTGCAAGCGATTGGAGGGTAGAAAGGGTTTCGGTAAGGTTCATATTTCTCCGTAAAAATCTGATAGGTTAAAGTTAAGATTTTTAAAGGAAGGAAGGAAGTTTCCAAGCGTCCGTCTTGCTGAATTTATTTCAGCATCTTTTAGACCCTGAAATAAATTCAGGGTGACGGCTTTTTATTTAATAGTGTGGCCAAACATCATTACACGAAGTGTTTATAAATCGATTTAAAATACTAACGCATAAAAAAAGCATCCTTTGATCAGAAGGATGCTTTAAAAATTTTTAGTTCTAAAAACTATTTTGCCAAAGCAGCTAAAACAGCATTGTTTTTAGCTAATTGATCGTTTTTAGGTTGTGCAGAACGGCTACCTAACTCGATGTTAGTTGCTCTTTTTAAAAATGCTACCTCTTGGTGAGCTGTATTTTTATTTCTTCTGTCTTTTCTTTTTAATCTGGTAACTGCCATGGTAATAACCTTTTTATTATTTTATTTGTACAAATGGAGGTCGAGAGCGGATTCGAACCGCTGTAGAAGGTTTTGCAGACCTCTGCCTAGCCACTCGGCCACTCGACCTTTAAATTCAAGGCTGCAAAAATAGCAATTATTAGTTAGCCCGCAAATAATATCTCAATTTAATTTCGAACTCGCACTAATTCAGCGCAAAAGATTGCAGCGCTCACGGCAACATTTAAGGATTCGGCCTCACCGATCCTTGGAATGGTTACCGGTTTATTTATTTTTTTGATCACTTCGGGCGAAATTCCCTTGCCTTCGTTGCCTAAAATCACCAATCCTTCATTCCCCCATTGTGTTTTATAAATCGATCCGCCATCTAATAAAGCGCCAAAAACAGGTAGTGTATTATCAGCTAAAAAAGCAGGTAGATCCGCCTCAAAAATATTTACCCTGGCCAGCGAACCCATTGTAGCCTGTACGGTTTTTGGATTGAATACTTCTACACTATCGAGCGAGCAGATAATGTTTTTAAAACCGAACCAGTCTGCCGTACGGATAATGGTACCCATATTGCCCGGATCCTGTACGCCATCCAAAACCAAAGTGAACTGATTTTTGAGCTCTTTTTGATCCAATTGTCTGTTTTTTGGGATGTGGACCAAGGCTAAAAAGCCCTGTGGTGTTTGCAGCGTACTAATCTTGTCTAATTCAGCGTTCTTTACTTCAAATAAGTTTATATTTGCAGGCAATTTGGGTAACAAATTGTATTGTTCGCTGTTGTAAAATATGGTATGGATGTGGTAATTTGACCGGATAAACTCTTTTATGGATTTTATGCCTTCAACAATAAATAAACCATGCTCTTTACGGTACTTTTTTTGATGTAACGACTTTATAAAACTAATCTGTGATTTTGAAAGCATACCAATACTTGATAAATATTAAACTGAAAAGCACTGCAATATTACTATTTATTATTGTTTTAATTCAGGCCTGTTCATCAACAAAATACATTGCCGACTACCAATCGATCGTTAAAAAGGTAACGATTGACAGCGTTGACAAGAAATTTGAGGAGCAGGCTTATAATTATGTCCAGAAAGATCTCCGGCCTGCTTCTAAGCTCAGTATCCAGGTGCCTTTGTACAACCTCTTCAATACAAAAAATGGAAGATACAAAACGAATGATATCAAACCTTTTGGTACACCGCCTGCTATTTTGGACAGTACACTGGTAGAAATTTCGAGGACCCAGATCCAGAAGTTTTTAAAAAGCAAGGGGTACCGCCAGGCAGAGGTTACTTCTGCCATCAAAGTAGCGAATAAAAAAGCAGAGGTAATTTTTAGTGCAAAACCCGGACCGGCCTATTTTATTGATAAACTGACTGATTCGATCCCGAATGTGAATATCAGGAACCTTTACCAAGCGAATAAGGCTGGAGTTAGCCACTTGCACAAAGGGATGCAATATGATGAAGATTCGCTAACCTACGAAAGGGAACAGATTTACCGTATTATGAAAGAAAACGGTTATTTCTATTTTTTAAGGCCTTATGTAAGTTTTGATGTTTACGGTGCAGAAGCGACTTCTAAAACCAATAAGATGGAGTTGAACCTGAATGTTAACGATCCGAATGAGGGGCCGCACAAACAGTTTAATATCGGTTATACGCACATGATTATTGCGCCAAACCCTGATGGTTTTCCTGATTCGGTACGCTATAAATTAAGTAAGGATACTTTAAACGGTGTAATATTTACCGATTTCTCTAAGCGTTACCGTAGAAATCCGATTGTTCGTTACGATTTTTTAAAGCAGGGAGAACTTTACGATATCCGGAATGAGAACCTTACCTACGACCGTTTATATGAGTTAAATGTTTTTAAAAACGTAAAAATTGATTATTTCAGGAGAGATAGTACCTCGAATAAGGTAAATGCTGTAATCCAGCTTATTCCACAAAAAGTAATGAGTAACCGTATTGAAGGTGAGGTGCCTTTTAACGGTGGTACAGTTGGTTTTAACCTGAGTAATACCTATACCAATAACAATATTTTTAGGGGAGCGGAACGGTTTGAGCTGCAGGTAAAAGGTGGTTTACAATCGAGGATCGGTAATGGGGCGAAACCATTCAGTGATATTTACCAGCGCGATTTTTCGATCAGTGCCAGTATTACGGTACCCAGGTTAATGATCCCTTTTTATAACCCTAACCTGGGCGGGAACGGAATGCCGCATACTACTTTTTCGAGCAGTTATATTTATGCCCTGCAAAAGGATGTTTCGGTGCGGCGGATCTTTATCAATTCGATTACTTACGACTGGGTTGAAACGAAATCTAAACTGCACTCTTTTACGCCTTTGAACTTTGAATACCGTTTTGGCTATCTGGATCCTAATGTAGATGCACAAACCGTATTGAATAACCTTTATTACTCTACATTATTAGGCCGGAAGGATTTAACCTTAGGGATGAAATATACTTATACCTTAAATGCAAATAAGCTGAATGAATACCGTTCGTTTGTTTATTTAAGGGCTGGAATGGACATTGCCGGAAATTTATTGCAGGGAATATCTAAACTAACGGGCTCCAAAAAAGATACCGTGAACAATGCTGCAAAAATATTGGGTTTGCCATTTAACCAATACATGCGCCCGGAGGTTGATTTAAGGTGGTACAAACATTTAGGTGGCGAAAGGCAGTTTATTGCACGTTTAAATGCTGGTGTAGCCTACGCTTACGGAAATTCGGAATTAACGGGCATCCCTTTCGAAAAGCAATTTTTTGCAGGTGGATCGAGCGGGGTTAGGGCATGGCAGGCCAGAACCATTGGTCCGGGGAACTACGATAGGGGACTTTTAAGAAGCGATACTTTACGGAAAGCATTTTTTGGTCTCGATCAGCTTGGAACCATGCGGATTGAAACAAACTTTGAATACCGCTTTACCGTGGCGAAAAAGTTTTTTGGTGCAACCTTAAAAGGAGCTGCCTTTGTTGATATTGGTAATGTATGGAATTTACGTAAAGGCGAATCAATCCTCGTTGGAACTCCGTCTCTCGACGAACAAACCGTATTTAAATTGAGCAGATTTGCACAACAGCTTGCGGTGGGTACCGGTTTAGGATTGAGGTACGATGTACAATACTTTGTGTTTAGGTTCGATGTTGGTTTGAAGCTTAAAGACCCCCAGTTTACGGGTTCAGATCAATGGGTGATCAGTAAGTTTTTATCAGGGGCAAGAGAATTTAAAGATAATTACAATGCCACACACGGCCCTGATACCTACCGTTTCCTGCAATATAACTTTGGTATAGGCATGCCGTTCTAATTAACCGAAAAGGCTTAATTCTTTGGGTTTCGTATCGGGATTTTTGAAAGAAAATTCTTTAAAAGGCTGCCATCTTTTATCCTGGTGCTTGTAAACGGAAAAAGAGGAGACCGCAAATTCGCGTTTAAATTTCCGGTCTTTAAACGCTTCGGTAATCTGTTTGAAAACAGGTTTTATATCCCTGAATGCCAGGGTAAGGTGTGGATTGAATTTCTCTTTTTTCTCGATCAATTTTAGTGGCTGTAACTGCTTTGATATCTGTTTTTCAAGATTCATAACACCCTCATTTTTTTCTACATCGAGGAAAAACGTATGTTCGGGGAACGCGCTGAAATTTCTTAACACCTGTGTAAAAGGCGTGTGGAAAGAGGCTTCCTGCAAGGCTTTGAAAAACCTGTTTTCCGCTTCCAGTGATGATAATTTAACCGGTGGATATAAAGTAATGTGCGCAGGTCTTTTTAAGGATTCGTGCACGTTAAATTGCGCTGAAATGTAGGTTCTGATTTCATCAATATCCTCTACAATAGATACAGGAGGAACTAAACAGACTAAAAAAAGATTTTCCATGAAACAAATTTACTAAAATTATTAGTAAATAAAAATAGATAATCGTTGAAAACGATTGGTTATTTCTCACTCGTTAGAAATGAGCGAAAGCGCCTACTACCGTGGTCCGTGTCTCCACGGACCACTTATTGTGTCGAGTGTTAGCCACGGATGCACGGATTAACACTTAAAACTTATCGAAGGAAAATATTAAACAAATGAGTTGTTTTGTGGCACAGATTTCTCCACTGCGGTCGAAATGACGGAAATAGGTAAAATAAACCCGACCGGCAGCGTTATCCCGATCGCGCAATAACTTGTTTTATCGATTTTTTTATCGGGATTAAGCAAAGGGCGGGACTGGCGGAACCGAAGCCCCACGGATACTGCTTTTCAAAAAAAATAGCTATTAAAGTGTTGATTAAGTTAGTAATCCAGTGTCAGATGGGAACATCTGACACCACAAAGATTCCTTTTTTTTATAGCATGATGGAGCTGCGGCATCAGACCAGGTTTTTCAGTCCATCAAAAATACTTTCGAAAAAGGTAGAAAGATTTAAGCCGTTGCTGTGGTTAAAATACACAAATACCAAAAATACGATCACCACGAATATAATAAGCTTACGGAAGGCAAAGGCAATAATGATGAGTACGATGGGGATAATGAACAGCCATAAGCTATTGATGGCGTAGGGGCTTAAATCGGTATCTTTTTTATACACGTAAACCAATTTGCTGTGCGTGCCGCTATCGTTCTGGTGTTTGATGTACACAAATGTAGATTTATCGATAGGTAGGGGCAGAACGGCGATGCCATCGTTAAACTTCAGGATCTGCGTAAAACCGCTTACGCTAAAGGTATAGGTGCCGTTGATTTTTTCATCGGGGGTATTTAACGAATCGGCGGCAATAATGGCCAGTTTATTGTTTTTAAGCAGGTTTTCTTTAACCAAAAAATTGTTGATCGCTGCATTTTGTGCAAAGCTGAAAAAACTGGTTAAACAAAGCGATAATAAAAATATGATCCGTTTCATTCGATAGAACGTTTGTTGTAAATTAAATAACCGATATGCAATAATACACCATTTCTTTTAATGGCATCGTTATATAAATTATAGCTTAAGCTTACCGGACCCAGCGGAGAATGATAAACGAGGCCTGCCGTACCCGCATAGCGTAATTTGGTGATGGCTTTTGCGTAATCTATACCCTGGAAACTGTTCAGCTCAAACTCCTTGTGCGGTAAAAATAAGTAACCTTCCAATCTAAAATCGAGATTTTTTTTAACATTATAAATGTTTTTTATCCCGCCGGCTGCATAAGTGGTAGCCCTGAACTTATCGAGGAATAACGATCGGCTATCCTGCAGCGGATAAAATGCCGGTGCAGTTAACAAAGTAGCATAATAATTGCCAAATAGGGGCTGGTTAGAGATCACCCCTTCGATAATGTAGCCGAGTGTGTACTTTTTGATGTGTAAAAAATAATTTTCCTGTGTGAGTTTTATACTGCCCCAATGGTGCAAACGGCTAAATTCGGGACTGTTAACAAAACCAGGGGTATTGCGGAAGATGTTTCCGGGGTCGTAATTTTCGCGACCGGTGGTGTAATTAAAGCTTAATGAAAAGCTTTGTCCGTTTGTGGCATACTGTTTCCGGTTAAGCGAGTTTTTCTCAAAATTTAACGAACCCCTAAATCCATTAAAAACGGTTTCATCGAGCACATCCCCAACGTTAAAGGTATTATTGGGACTATAGTGGTCGCTATTGTTGATGAATGTTGAGTGGAGAACGATTTTAGTGTTGTAATTTAAAGGCATTCCCACCATCAGATCGATTTTCCGGTCGGATTGCTCGATGTAGATAGGGCGGGGGTTTTCGATAAAAATCTGGCTGGTGTTGTAATAGTTCCAGTGGTTATAAGTGAGCTCTGCGGCGAGAAATAAAGGCAGTTTGGTGGGGTAATCAACACGTCCGTTCACCTGTACCGATTCGTAAAAACGGCCGGAATAAAAACTGGTACCAAAGGTGTACGATTTACGGTTAAGGTAATTGTATTGTGCGCCCAAAAACACATTGCTGATGGGCCTGGTAGAAATATTACCGCCCAACTCGAGTTTAAAACTCTTTTTCGGCTGGGCCACTACCTCAAAGGTATAACTATCGGTTGCGGCCTGGTAGGAAATTTTGGGATAAACCGTTTCAAACGTCTGATCGGCAACCAGTTTGTAGTAACCGCGCCTAATGTCTTTCAGGTCGAAAGTGGCCTTGTCGCTTTTAAAAAGCCTTTCTACGTATTTCTTTTGCTGTGCATTAACGCCAGATACGGTAACATTGCTGAATTTTAGCTCGGGTTTCTGTGCATTGAATTTTTCCCTTCTTTTGGCCAGGTCTGCATCGCTCACCCTTCTGCTGATCAGCGCTTTGATCCTAGGCATATCGGCCATGGTGGCATCGTAACCTTTTTTGATCAGATCGGCAACAGGGGCGAAGTTGGTTACACTATAATTGGTTAGATCGGGCTGGATATATACTCCGTTTTTACCGATCATGGTCGAATCTGATTTGGAGAGGAACATGTATACCAAAAAACGGTTCATCAGGCGGTCGTCGATGTTTTTTGGGTATTCGTTATAGGTTTTTGATGAGACATTGGCACCGATCATGTAATCAGGCTTAAACTCCCTTTCCATCACGTCTGCAGGGAAATTATTGTACAAGCCACCGTCGAAAACATATTTGCCATCAAGTTTTATCGGCCTGTAGATAATCGGAACCGTCATGGTTGCCCTTACAGCCTCGGCCAAACTTCCTTTACTTACAGTGATACTTTTTTGCGAAAGTACATCGGCTACCATACAGCGATAAGGCACAAAAAGGTTGTCGAAGTTATCTTTTGATACGGCTGATGCCTGTGAAAAGAGCTCCAGAAAGGCAAAATTTAACGGAATATCGTTAATAAGGTTGGAGCGAAAGCTAAAGTGGAAACCCGTATCGATAGCCACCTTTGCGGTAAGCATAGATGCATTTGGTGCATTTTTCTGAAAGTAAAAGGTATAATCGCTGGTGTAACGGCCATTTACCCAATTCTGGAAATCGTTGCTTAATGCTATTTCTTCAATCTGTTTGGGGCTATAGCCCGCGGCGTACATGGCGCCAACAATACCGCCCATTGATGTGCCTGTAATGTAATCAATAGGAATGTGGTTTTCTTCGAGTGCTTTTAAGGTACCGATGTGTGATAACCCTTTTGCACCGCCACCGCTAAAAACCAAACCAACCTTTTGCGCCTGCAATTGGTTACAGCACAGAACGAAAAGGATCAGCAAAAATCTATTAAAAGTTACCACGCCTAAAAATAGGTGTTTTTCTTTTAAAATCAGTTCAATATGAAAATGTTATAGGTTAAAAGTGTAGCAAAACTTACCCATAAGAAATAGGGGATAAAAATCAGCCCGGCCCATTTATTGATTTTGTAAAAGGTAAAGCCATTGATTACGACGAATATCAACAGTAAAATAATTTCGGCGAGGGCAAAACCTACCTCACGGAGGTAAAAGAAAATGAACGACCAGGCTAAATTGAGGATCAACTGGATCAGATAAATGGCAACCGTACGCGGAAAGTGGGCAATTTTATCGCGCTTGGTCCAAACCAGGTAAGCTGCAATACCGATGAGCACGTAAAGCGTTGTCCAAACAGGGGCAAAAAGGTAATTGGGCGGATTAAAGGAGGGCTTATTGAGTGTTGGATACCAGGTTTTAACAGATTGGGCAGTGGCCCATCCGCCCAGGGCTCCAACACCCAGTGTAATGGCTATATTAATGATAAAAGCTACCGGTTTAAATTTCATGCTGCAAATTTGGGTTTAAACAACGGTAAAACCTAAAAAGTTTTACCTGCCGATACCCGGAACAACGGCTAAACTTTCAGTATCATCATTACCAACACTTTGTACGGCAAATAAATAATTGTCTTTGCTGTAAGGCAATCTTAATTCGGTGGCTGTGGTAAAAAATTTCTTTTCCCAAACCGGGCTACTGGTTTCGCGCATTAGCACATAATAGCCTTTTACAGTGCCATTAACAGGTGCTTTCCAATATAAATAGGTAGAGTTGCTCAGGTTTTTTACATCTACTTTTACTTCGGTAGGTGCGGATGGTGCTTTTGCCAGATTAGCCAGAACAGCAATGTTTACACCTGTATTTTTACGGAGGTATTCGAAATCCATAAATTCCTGAAGATCGCCGTATCTAACACCTTTTTCTGTTCTGAGGTCCTGGTGCTGGTGATCGAAATTTTCGTTCATTTCGGTGATGCGCACGGCTGTAAAACCGTTTTCTACAAATGGGGTATGATCGCCACCACGTAAAAACCTGTCGTTCCTGTAAATCAGTTTTACTTCGAGCTGGTCTACATAACGCTCGCCGGTTTCTTTAACATAACGCGCCAGCTGACGGCTTTTTCCATCATTCTCGAGCCCAAACTGACGGATGTTCTTTGCATTTTTATCCAGCTCATAACCTGGTAAACCTTCACTAAAAACGCGTAACCTGGTATTATCAATAATCTGTGTTTCGCTGCTGTTGTTGCTGCCAATCATGTCGTTGTTCAGCATGGCATCTACATTCCAGCCTTCTTTTTTTGCTTTTGCAGCCATAAAACCCGATCCCAGTAAAGATTGTTCTTCGCCGCTTACTGCTACGAAAATAATGGTGGCCGAAAATTTATATTGGCTCATAATCCTTGCCGCTTCAATTACGCCTGCAACGCCGCTGCCATCATCGTTAGCGCCGGGAGCATCACTTGTTCTGTTCATTACATCGGTAACGCGGCTATCAAGGTGGCCACTTACTACATACACACGTTTATCGCTGGCATCGGTCCCTTTTAATACAGCTACGGCATTGCCCAGTAAAGTTGGCTGATCTACCCTTTTCCCATCGGGCTTAAAGGTTGTTGTATCCAAATATGCGGTAAGCCTGCCATCGCTCTGCTTGGCAAACTGGTTAAATTTACCCACTACCCAATTTCTGGCGGCACCAATTCCCCTGGTTTTGCTTTTAATATCGCTTAACGTACTCCTGGTACCGAAGGCAACCATTTTAGAGATATACGATTTTAAAGAATCCTGGTTAACCGATTTTACCATTTTATCGATGTCCTGGTTACGGATAACCATGGTTTGTGCTTTTATGGATAAACTTATAGCGGTAAAAAGTATAATGGAGTAGATTTTTTTCATCTTTATCGTCAAAATTTAATTAGATAGCTAATATATTGAATGAAACATTAAAAAATGGCGTACAAAACGGTTTCTATGTAACATTTTGGGCATAAAAAAGCCCTTTGAAATTCATCAAAGGGCCATGTTGTTTGGTTTTAATGTTATTTTGCTACTGCGGAAGCAATTACTTCTGTTTTGCTCCAGTTGCCGAAAGCTTTTTTAGCTGATGATTTTGCCGCACTTAGTTCCACATCACCTGCAATGGTTAAAAAGGTTTTTTCCGGAGAAATCTGGTTATAAAAATTCTGTACATCGGCTAAAGTTAAAGCGTTGATAGATGCTTCATTTACCGATTGATCATAATCATAATCATGCGCTTTTAAACTGGCCATCAATTTTGTCTTTGCAGTATTGAAGCTTTTTTGATCGATGGTTGCTTTTTGGATCAACGAGGCCATCTGTGTTAAATCTTTATCAAGATCTGCACTTGCCGTAGCCAATTTACCACTGTTATCATTAAAACTGATGTTTTGGTTTTTACCAACGTTTTCGTTCAGCACGGCATTCAATAATTCAACCACACCGTCTTTTTTACCTTCAAATGCTTTTGCATCCAAAGTGAAACTCGAATAAGCTTTAGGCGATCTGTCATTCTCTGAAATAATGATGTTCATGCCGTTTTTTAGTTTGTAGCCAACAGGCTCTTTAAATGTTTGTGCTTTAGCGGTAAAAGCAGCCAGGATGATAAGGGATGAAAGTGCAGTTGTTTTAATGGTGTTCATTTTATTTTTTTTAAGTAGGGTTTAAAATCTGTTTTCTGATTGATGATCAAATGTACGGGCTGATTAGCTTTTGAGCCTATAACAAGGCGGTAGAAAGGCAGAAATCATAGACGAACGGGCGTATATACGTGACGAACTAGGGATCGGATTTCTGCAAATATATATTTTATTCATTTTGTTCATTATTTATTCCTGAAAAATATTTATCAACCTAATGCTTAGTTTTATTTGTGCCGCTAATCTGATAACAATGAATTGCCTGATCGTTGATGACCATGAAATTGCCAGGGATACATTAATCCGCTTATTGAAAATTGATACTTCCCTGAAATTGGTTGCAGCCTGCGAGAATGCGGCAGAGGTTTATAAAAATCTGGCCGCGCACAAAGTAGACCTGATATTTCTGGATATCGAGATGCCTGGCGTATCAGGGATCGATCTGGTAAAGGGGTTGGGCGAGAAGAAACCTTTGATTGTATTTGTTACTTCCAAAAAGGATTATGCCGTTGAAGCTTTTGATTTAAATGTTGTCGATTTTATTACCAAACCCATAACCCCCGATCGTTTTTTTAAAGCCATAACCAAAGCCCACGAAATATATAACTTAAGTAACCTGTTTGTGGGCAATACACAGGATGAATATGTTTTTATCAGGGATGCGGGCGCAATAAAACGTATTAAAATGGAGGATATTAATTTCCTTGAAGCCCAGGGCGATTATGTAAAGATTTATATGGATGAAAAATCGCATGCGGTACACTCCTCTTTAAAATCGATAGAAGATAAACTCCCCGGGAAATTTTTTGTACGTGTGCACCGTTCGTTTATTGTTAATATAGGGAAAATAGATACGGTGGAGGGCAATACTTTAATTTTGCATAAACGTTTTGTACCGGTATCTGATGCCTATAAAGCAACCCTGAATAAAAGAATGCAGATATTGTAATTATGGGAGGTAAAGATAGCAGCGATGCAGTAAACCTGATTGATGTATTGATTATCAATGATGTGGCTTTAGATCAGGAATTACTTTCGGCCTATCTTAACGAGTATGATGTAAGTTTTTGCGTTGCGGCATCTAAAGATGGGGCATTTAAAAAACTTGGCGATTTTACTTTCAAGCTTATTCTGATTGATGCAGCGTTTACCTTGTCGCAGGGTTATAATATGGTGGAAAAGATCAGGGCCGATCTTCAATTAACCATACCAATAGTAGCCATTACTACCGAAAATGTGGATTTAACGAAAACGGAATGTTTTAGTACAGGGATTAACGGTTATTTTACCAAACCGATCTCTAAAATAGAACTGGTTGGTGTTTTAACACAGTTTCTGCCGGGCGAAGCTTTATCAACCAATGGCGTTGGGTCTTTCGTTCCCCAAACCATCGATTTAAGTTATTTGAAGGAAATAAGCATGGGCGATGTAGGCTATGAACTGGAGATGGCCGAAAAATTTGTGGAGATGATTTCCGACGAAATGATACAGCTTATGGATTGCCTGGAAAGGGGAAATGTAGAATTGCTAAAACGCCTGGTGCATAAAATGCGGTCGACTATTTACCTGATGGGTTTAGGTCCGAAACTTATTACAACAATTGAGGCCATTGAGTACGAAAACCTATCAGCTAAGCAATTAAAGTTTCAGGTTGATGTGATCATAACCGTATGCGAAAAAGCCAAAGAAGAGGTACTGGTATTTTTGGATAACGCCAGATAACTGACCTTTTCTTTGGCTGGTATTTTTAGCTTGCTTAAGCGTTATGAAGCGTAAAGGTGATCGGAAGTAGACAATGATGCTTTGCCGCTGATAAAATCTTTTATTTCTTTGATGGTTTCTTCCGGAGCACTGATGTGTGGAAAATGTCCGGTGGCTTTCATTACCACCAAAAAGTTTTCTGGTGTATTTTTATGGATAAATTCGCCTGCTGATAAAGGTGCCATCATATCGTTCGAGCTCTGCAAAGTTAAACTTGGTACTTCGAGTTCTTTTAATTTATCGCGGTAATCGGCCTTAAAGGTTGCCATTGCAAAAGCCAGGGCTACACTCGGATCGGTAGCTTCGAAACATTCCTGTAAAAATTCAGAAAGTTCGGGTCTTGATGGTGTATCCATCACTACAGGTGCCAATTGTTTACTCCAGCCTACATAATCGTCGGCTATAAGCTCGAAAATGTTCTCCAGATCGCCAACATTAAAACCGCCGATGTATTCGCCATCGTTCAGGTATCTTGGTGAAGGACCGATAAAAACCAATTTTTTAAATACTTCGGGTATCTGTAATGCGGCAATCATGCCAATCATGCTGCTTACCGAGTGGCCAACAAAAATGATATCATGCAGATCGAGCGCTTCAATAATATCGATCACATCGCAGGCATAGCCTTCCAGTGTAGCATATTTACGTTTATCATATTGGCTAAGGTCCGAATCGCCGGAGCCTACATAATCGAACAATACAACTTTATATTCCTTTAGAAATGCATCGGTCATGTATTTCCACGAACTTTGCGCACAGCCAAAGCCATGTGCAAACATAATTACCTGGCTACCCTCGCCAAGTATTTTCACATTATTTCTGATGAGTATAGGATGCAAGATCTTCTATTTTAAATTCTAATTTAAGTTAAACAATGTAACTGTTTTTTTATAAAAAAATAAAAAATGAACAAAAAGTGGTGTGATTTTCTGTGAACAGGTTTTTTTTAGTCCTTAGTCTGGAGTCAATAGTCTTTAGTAGAGCTAATCTAGATGTTGACCATTAAGAAGTTAAGGACATTAAGGTTGGTGAAGTACCCGGTTGTTTTGACAAGCGTATGGCGTAAGGCGGTTTGACTATCAGCCATGAACCATTAAACCAATAAACAGTTTTCAGTTGGCAGTTTTCAGTTCCCGATGAACGAATACTAATATGCAATTTTTTTACCACCAAGGCACGAAGGCACAAAGTTGGCAGTTTTTCAGTCCCAGGGTTATAGACAATTAACCGATTAACCCTCTGAGCGTAGTCGAAGGGTATACAATTAACCATCAGGATAAGCGCCAGGCGTAATGGAGTAAGCGATCGAACTATCAACCATGAACCATCAAACCACTAAACAGTTTTCAGTTGGCAGTTTTCGGTTCCCAATGAACTACTCAATTTTTTACCACCAAGGCACGAAAGCACAAAGTTGGCAGTTTCAATTTAGGGTTTATATACAGTTAACCGATTAACCAATTTATACAATTAACCACTACTGTGAAAAATATAATCATTATCTTGCCTTAGTAAAACGTTTAACCAAATATGAAGAATTACACTGTTATGTTGCTTATTGTCTGCTTTTCAGCTTTTTATGCTAAAGGTCAGGTGGATTTAAAATCATTTAAAAATAATGGGGCAACCGTCTCTTCCAACAAAAAAGAGCTGGTGTTAAACTGGCCGGTGGGCAATGGTAGTATCGGGAAAATGGTTTTGAACCTCGACCAAACAAAGCCTCTATTCAGCAGTTTGCAATTGGGTAAAAAAGGTGCTTTAAAAGAAATTGCTGCCAACCTCGATCCTGCATTTGTTTTACGGGTAGGTAAGCGTACTTTAAGCGCCGAAAGTGGCGGCTGGGATGTGTTTTTCGATCGGGTACCTACCAGGCCATATACTACAAATGCGGTAAAATTTGAAAAAGGAGACGCCAGTGTTTCGAGTTATGGCTCGCAAACGGTGGTGAAGATAAACGGTATTGAAAGCGAAAATTTTAAAGGCGCCTTAGAAATAACCCTTTATAATGGCAGTCCGTTATTTAATATTGCAGCTGTGGTATCTACCCAAAAAGATTCTACGGCAATTTTATATGATGCCGGATTGGTGAATAAAAAAGAAATATGGAACAATGTTGTTTGGAGCGATGTAAAAGGAAATCTTCAGACAGAGAAAGGCATTAAAACCGATGCGGCCAAAAATCTGGAAGTAAAATACCGGACCGTTATCGGTGAAAATGCGGGAGGAAGTCTCGCTGTTTTTCCTGCACCTCACCAATATTTTTACCCTTTGGATGAGGCCTTTAACCTTAAATTTACCTGGAAAGGCAGCAACTATTTAAACCTGATCCCTGATTTTGGCATCGGTATCCGCCAGGATCCTTTGGGAGATAAACGTTATGTGCCATGGTTTAACGCACCGCCAAATACACAGCAAAGACTTAACTTTTTCTGTTTGTTGAGTGCGGGTAAAGCAGGAGCAGCCTTAACCGAAGTTAAAAAGTTTACCCACAACGATTCATATGTAGCATTGCCCGGCTATAAAACGATGGCCAGTCATTTTCATAATGAGTTTATCTCAGACGTGGTGTTAAGTGGAAAACCTGTTCCCGAAAAGCCCGAATTTGTTGAAGTGCTTAAAAAAACAGGTTTAAATATTGTAAAACTTGCCGAGTTTCATGGTCCGGGGCACCCAAAAGGACCAGATACTACCCGTTTAAAAGAATTGGATGCTTTGTTTAAACAAACCAAACGGTTATCGGACCCCAACTTTTTATTGCTACCAGGAGAAGAAGCCAATAATTTTTATGGCGGGCACTGGCTGGCCTTTTTCCCGAAACCTGTTTATTGGGTAATGTCGCGGAAAGGCGATCTTCCTTTCGAAAGCAACGATCCGAAGTATGGCAAAGTATACCGTGTAAATGATAAGGCAGAAATGCTTAAATTACTGGAGCAGGAGCATGGTTTGGCCTGGACGGCACATGCGCGTACGAAAGCTTCAACAGGTTATCCGGATAAATATAGGGAAGAAGATTTTTTTAAATCGGAAACCTTTATGGGAGCAGCATGGAAGGCCATTCCGGCCGATCTTTCGTTGCCTACGCTCAGCAAAAGGGTGTTAAACCTGATGGATGATATGGCGAACTGGGGTTTGAAGAAACATGTAATTTCGGAAGCCGATATTTTTACCATTACCGAACAGAATGAAATGTATGCACATTTAAATGTGAATTATTTACAACTGGATAAAGTACCCAATTATGCCGATGGCTGGCAGCCTGTGCTGGATGTGATACAGAAAGGGAAGTTTTTTGTTTCAACAGGCGAAGTGCTGATCCCAAAGTTTAATGTTAACGGTAAAGCTGCAGGAGAAACGTTAAATGTTGATCAAACAGGTAAAGCAACAGTGAACATGCAGCTGAACTGGACTTTTCCGTTAAGTTTTGCAGAAATTGTATCGGGCGATGGGAAAAAAGTGTACCGTAAGCGCATTAATTTAAATACAACACAGGCATTTGGAAAAAAAGATTTCAGCTGGCCTGTTGATTTAAAAGGCCGTAAATGGGTAAGGGTAGAAGCCTGGGATATTGCAAGTAATGGTGCTTTTACGCAGATGGTGTGGTTGGAGTAGCAGCCTGCTTTTAAGCTTGGCTGTCATCCTGAGGGTAGCGAAGGATCTTTTTATTTATCCATATCGTCATTTCGAGCGGAGTGCACCGCAGTCGAGAAATCTAACTAGAGAATATTTCAAGATAGATCTCTCCGCTCCACTGCGTTCCGGTCGAGATGACGATACAATATAAGAAGAGAAAATACAGTGCATTACACCGCATCCATCTTAAACTTTCTTATGGCTAAATAGAAAAATGTAACCGAATACAATCCCGCCAGCAAACCGGCACAAATCGCAGATGGTGTAATGCCAAAATCGTGACCAGGCGGATAGGAAAAATGCAAGGTAAGCATTAGGGTAAATACAATTGTGATGCAATACAAGCCATTCAGGCCTGCTTTTTTTAGGATAAAAGGATATCCTGTTATTTTCTCATCCACGTTATAATTAATCGCCTCCGAATGTTGAAGAAGTTTGATTTTTTTTAAAATATCAAGTGTAATCATAAATGGAAGAAATAATGACATAGGCAATAAGAACCTGGCCAGATTTTGCTCTCCACTGAACAGGTGCACCGAATTTTGCGTTTTAAATGCAAAATAAGGCACTATGGTATTCAATAATGTATTCGGAATGAGATGTAAAAGCAGGTTTTTACGAACAAACTTCCGCCAGTTCGATACTTTGGTTTGCTCATCGTATTCCACGTAATCAGACATTGGCCAATTCGTTTAAGTTTTCTTTAATCATTTCCATCGCCCTGTCTTTGATCTGCCGGGCATCAAATTCCTTTAAAAAGGATTCGTTAGACATGAAAGAGAAATCAAGCTGACCGTTAAAAGTGCTGCACACCAAAGTATTGGCATTTTTCCAGGGAAAGGCTACCGTTGGACTGTAAATGGTTTCAATAGAGAAATTCTGGTAATCCTTTGGTATGTTTAGAAGTCCCATATTGCTTAAAGTAACATCGTGAGTGCCTTTTGTGGTTCTTAAAAAACCGATCATTTTATTTACCGATGAATGGAAATACTCGCTCATGCCCAACAGGTCGTAAACTTTCATTTCGGAAACTTTTGCGTCCAAATCGCTTTTTAATCTCTGTGCCTTCGTCCAAAAACTGTTTTCAGTCTGATCGAGTTTAAGCTCTGCAATTGGTGCAAAGGCGAACATGGTATCCTGTTTAATGGCTTCCACAAAGCGCCTGATATCAACCGGACAGATTACCTTACCATGGGCTTTTTCTCCCTGTACCTGTTTAAAAGCTTCCATAAATGCCACGCAGATGGCTGCATGTACGGTGGTGTTTTCCGCTTTGCATTTCAATAATAAATTTTTGGTGTTTTCGGTACTGATTTTCCAGTGAATGGCATAATTACTCCGATCCAGATTGTGATCTGAAGTGGATTTGAAAAAGAAAAATAAACGGCCAAGGGCTGCAAAAATCTTCCCTTTAAAATGACCGAGTTTACTGATGGAAAAATCTCCGGGCAATAGGTCTTTCACGGTAAGAAATGACGGATAGGGCGTTAGCTCCTGTTTAGGATTATCGATCAATGTCATTACCTCGCGCAACAGGTTTAAAATGGTGGTTCCATCGCAGATGCAGTGTGGAAGCACAAGTAAGAGTTCGGATGCTGTTTCGCCTTTTAACCAAACCACCCGGGCCAATGGTTCGTTTTGGGTATCAAAAAGCTTGTACCATTCTATTTTTGATTCTATTAGCCAATCTTCGTCAGTAAAACGTTCAGCAACCCTAACCGGTATTTTACCGATATTTTCGTTCAGTACAAAATAAGGTGTTTTACCAGAAGCATCGATATTCATCTGCAACAGCGGGTGTTTCTGCTGGATTTTCTGTAATGCACTATGCAGGTTTTCTTCATTGATAGTGCCTGCTATTTTAGCTGTAAAAACACAATTTAAAGGTGTTTTAGCATCCACATGCATAATCCGTTCTCCTAAAATTAATCTTCTTTTCATGCGGTTGCGCTTAAAATTTCGAGTGGTTGCTCTATGTGGCTTTTAAGGATAGATATGACCTTTTCTTTAATGGCTTCGGCCTCTGCATAAGGTACATAACCTTCGCTGGCCACAAAAGTAAAGTCCATCTGGTTGCGGTAGGTAGAGGCAATCATGGTGGTGGTATTGCCCAAAGGACCCAATACCGAAGGACTGAATATACTTTCTACTTCAAAATTTTGATATTGATGTGGGATATCGATTTTGCCAAGGTTAGAAAACATACAATCGTTGCTCGATTTGCCATATTTTAAAAAATTAGTGAAATTTTTAAGAGCCGGGTGGCAGGCTTCCATCATCATCATCAGGCTATATGGATTGAGTTTTGCCGATTTATCGTTTACATCTTTTTGTAGGGCTTTCACATTTTCCAAAAAGTCTTTTTCGGGCAACAGGGAAAGCACGATCATTAAACCAAAGGCAAAAATGTGGTCTTTTTTAATAATCGGGTTAAAGTTCCTGATGTCGACCGGGAGCGATATTTTATTGAATGATTTTTCTTTCCTTACTTCTTTAAATGCGGTTAAAACAGCAGCACTTAACAAGGTGTTTACAGTAAACTGATTGGTTTTGCAGAAAGTGATAATCTCCCTGGTAAATTCCTGATCGAATCTCCAGCGGAGCATAAAGTCCCTTTTACGCTCAACCGCTACCTTTTTAACGGGGATCATCCATAGGGCCAGCGTTACAAATTTACCGATTAAGCCGTTTTTGGCGCGGTTGCGGTAACTGTTAAGCACTTTTTCGGGTATTACATCTTTTACGCCCATAATCGGGATCTCCCTGCCGATTTCGGTATCCGGATCATCTAATAGCTGAAGCAGCTCGGTTAAAATAGAAAGGGCCGCAGTGCCATCGCAGAGACAATGGTGGTAAGCCATCAGGATCTCGGAAACGCCTTCTCCTTTTAGCCAGGTAATGCGGCACAATGGTGCGGTTGTGGCATCAAAAACCGTTTTCCATTCGTTTACCGATTCCTGCTCCCATTGCTCATCGCTTAAACGTTCCACCACACGGATCGGAATTTTAAAGGCTTCGGTAAGGTTGGTTATAAACCAGGGCTTTTGGTCCTGGTCAAAATTGATCGATGCCGTTAACCAGGGATGTTTTTTCTGGATTTTGAACAGGGCAAACCTTAAATCGTCTTCCTTTATTTCTCCCTTTATTTTGAATGGTATTACGATGTTAAACGGGCTTTTGCCGTCTCCGTATAACATCCTTTCGCCAAATAGCAGTTTTCTTTTCATTTAGGTTAGTATTGTTTTCATAAAAAGTCGTCATTTACGCTTGCGCTCGTTTCCAAACGAGTGCATAAATAGTTACACGATTTTATCGTTGTAAACGATATCCTATTTAACGCTCGTTAGCGGAATCTTTTTCTAGATAGATCTCTCCGTTCCGCTGCGCTTCAGTCGAGATGACGGCCGAGGAGATGGTTCTTCCCAGAGTTGTCAACTTTTTTAATCGTTTCGTCATGCTGAATTTATTTCAGCATCTTTCTTGCAAGATAGACCCTGAAACAAGTTCAGGGTGACGGTCGCAGGGGATGGTTACTCCCAGAGTTGTCAACTTCTAGGCAAGCGGGCCATCAAAGTTGACAACTCTATTAACTTCTGCAAAATCCTCCAGCAATTGCACCGCTTTATCATTGCCACCGGCTTCGATAAATGTTTCTCTTATTTTTTGTGCGGCCTGGCGATATTTCGGGTTTTCCAAAAGCTCGAAAACCGTATTTCTTAAGTCGCTAATGCGTAAACGTTTGTAACGGATGCTCACGCCACAGCCTGCACCCTCAATTAATTTTGCGGTATGGAAATGATCGTAGGCAATTGGTGTAATCAACATCGGTAAACCATTGGTGAAGGTGTCGTTTACGGTATTAAAACCTCCGTGACAGATTACTGCATCCATGTGGGGCATCAACTCCGACTGTGGTACAAAACCATTTACAATAAAGTTATCAGGCCATTTTTCGAAAATATCAGGATTGGTTGCGGCCACAATGGTTACAGGTTCGTTTTCGAAAGCGGTAATCAGTTTCTGGAAGAATTCCTTCCGGATATCAACCAGCAGCGTTCCTAAAGAAACAAATACTTTTGGTGTGGTGGCCTGGCTTAAACGTTCCCAATCGAATGGTGCTAAATTCGGCCGGCCTTTTACAGGGCCAACAAAATGCATGTGCGGTGGTTTTTCTTCGAAACCGGCAAAAGCCTGTGAAGTGAAAACCATGTTCAACTCGTGGGAGTGGATATGGATATCATCGCTGTAAATACCCACTTCCCTTTGTAAACCTTTGATCAGGTTTTGTTGCCATTCGAATATTTTGGGAGCGCTGTTAGCGGTATCGCCCATTACATCAGGTGGCACCGGGGTAGTGGTAACCGATGGAATGCCTTTTAAATGTGCGCTTAATGCACCGGCAAAGGTAATGCAGTCGTTAATGATAACGTCTGGTTTCCATTTATCAACAAAGTTGTTCAGGCCTTTCATCATCATTTTGGCAAAAGGCACATAAGTTTCTTCGAGGGCCAGTTTCATCACCTCCGGACTAGAACAGGCAGGGCCATCATCCTGACGTTTTAAAATGCGTTGTATCTCATCAGCATACTCTACCAGGTCTTCTTTCGGGTAAATAAATTCACCACCCTCAGGCAAATGCACCTGCGCAAGCGGGGTAATGCCAAGCCATTTTACTTCATGGCCGCGGGCCAGTAAACTTGCACCAATGCTTAAAGTCGGGCTGATATGGCCAAAAAAAGGCGGGACAACGAAAAGGAATTTTGACATAATGTATAATTTAACTGATGAATACGTTTGAGGTTTTGTTGCTTAAAGTTTCCAGTAAATCGGCTGCACTTTCTGTTCCACCGGCCTGGATAAATGATTGTTTGATCTGCTCTGCAGCAATTTTATAACTATCGTTCTGCAGTACTTTATTTACGGCTTCTTTAAGGTGGCTGGCTTTAAAACGGTTAAAGTTTAAACGTTCTCCGGCACCAACCCTGAAAACACGTCCGGCTACGTGGCTCTGATCGTAAGCAATAGGGATCACTACCATGGGCAGTCCTGTCATTAAAGTTTCGCAAACAGTATTGTGTCCGCCATGGCAAACCACGGCATCAAGGTGTGGTAAAAGTTCCAGTTGTGGTACCTGGCGCTGTACGGTAAAATTAGCCGGCCACTCATCAAATAAAGCAGGATCGGAAACCACTACCACATGCAGGTCTTCATTTTCAAAAGCTTCGATTACCTTGGCAAAAAAAGCTTTTTTATGTTCGTGATCGAAGGTGGTACCAATGCTCACCAATATTTTGGGCTGGCCGGTATGAAATGCTTCCCAACGGAAAGGAATTGCAGTTTTGCGGCGGTTAAAAACGGGGCCTACAAATTTAAAATGCTCCGGTAAATCCATCTCTCCGAAAAAATCGCGTGAGGTAAATACCAGCGTGGCAAGATCAGAACAGGCAATAGAACCACTTGCGGTAATGCCGAATTCTTTTTGCAGCTCTACAATTTGGTTTACTTCCCACTCGTGCACTTTTGGCAACTCGTCCATTACTTTTATCGCTGCCGGAGCAGTAACCGAAGTAACGTAAGGATAGTTTTTATTGGTTGCGGCAATGGCACCGGCAAACATCTGATGGTCGGTAATGACCACATCGGGTTTAAACTGATCGAGCAGATCGGCAATGCCTTCGTAACTGTGCCTGTTTAGCGGGATCAGTACTTCTTCATACAGAAATTTGATGCTATCGATGCCGTAAACAATCTTTTTGGTAATGATATCGAGGTATTTTTCTGAATCCTTTTTCTGCTGGTCGTTCTGGTCGTAACTGATCAGGAGCAGCTCGCCGCCCTCAGGAAGTTTATCGCCAAGCGATTGATCTAAAGTAATCCATGCTACACGGTGGCCTCTATCCAATAAAGCCGCACCCATACTTAAAGTTGGGTTAATGTGGCCGGTTAGGGGAGGAACTACAAATACGAATTTTGCCATCTGTGTTTAATTTTATTTTTCCTGGAAGAAGTTTAATAATGCTTCTGCAATAACTAATGGTTGCTGGATCGGGATATTATGATCGCCCGGAACGGCAATTAATTCTGCATTTTCGATTAGTCCATCAAGGTGTTTTCCTGCATTTAAACAATTGGAATCGGTACCATATAATAGTAGCGTCGATTTTTGTATAGTTTCGATTGCAGGACTGCCGAAAAAGTCTTTTTCGAGCTCCATATCGGTTTTGATCGAAGTTTGATAAAAAAGGTACTCGTACATGCGGTGGTTGCGTTCCATCTGCCTTTTACCCATTTTCACTTTGGTGGTATCGGTAAAGTTTTCGACGTAATGCTCCAGAAACTCACGACTGTACTCATCAATAATGCCCCTTGTTTTATCATCATTCGGATCGGGTGCCTCAATTACAGCCAGTTTGTTTATACGCTCCGGAAAAAGGATGACCATTTTTAAGGCAATCAATCCGCCAAAACTATAACCGCCCAGATGCACTTTCTGCAGGTTTAATTCCTCCATCAATGCAAGCAGATCGTTGGTCATGCTTTCGAGATCGTAACCGAGCAATGTTTTTTCGCTCATACCATGGCTTTTCAGATCATAAAGTACCACATGGTATTTTGTGGCCAACAGCGGTGCAATATTAAAATAATAGACAGAAAGGTTACTGAACATCCCGTGAACGAGCACGATGGTTTCAGCAGCCCCTTTGTTGAGCTCCTGAATGTGAACCGATTTGCCGTTTACCGTTACGATTGGCATTCTTCGATATAAGAGATGATCATACCCAGGTTTAAATTGATCAGCTGATCTAAATCCATTGATGATAACCAGCCTGTAAAATCGATCTGCTCGCCAAAGTGTGCCTTGATTTTTTCGGAAAAGGATACGATTTCGATGCTGTCCATTTCGAGGTCTTTGGTGAAAGAACTTTCGGGGGTGATATCCATTTCTTCAACAAATTCTTCGCCGATTACTTCAGTGATAAATTTTTTCATGAGGTCGAAAATTTCTTCGCCGCTCAGTTTCGTAGTTGCTATAGTGTCCATCCGATGATATAGTTTTTATGTTTGATTGTTTTAATTGTAATGTTATTAATGCGTAATTCTTCGCCGTTTACTGCTGTTACGGTATAGGCTTTGGGGTTGCCCTGTAAACCTTTGCCCAGGTATTTTCCGTAAGCTTCCTTAGCTACCCAGAAACGGGTTGCCCATTCAATTTTATCGCGGTTTTGGAGCAGGGCCATTTCGTGCTCGTTAAAAACAAGATCAAAAAAGCCTGCGCTGCGTTCTTCTATGTGTTCGATATCGATGCCAACGGGTTCGTTAAATCGGGCTATGCCAACAGCATCTGTGCCTTTATGCGCAATAGAAATGTTGATATTATCGGTTAAACCACCTTTAACATAAGGTTTGCGGTGTTCGTCTGAATAAATTTCGAAGGTAATAGGGTAGCAGGCCTGGTTTTTCTGCGTGTTCAGTAAATTTCTTACCGCATCTTTTGCAGCCACCCTGCTGATCATCCAGGTTCTTCTTTTATTGGGCAAAAGGTTGTTGTGATGTTTCTTTTCGGTTTGATTGAAATACCTTTTCAGGATAAAATCCCACGATACCACACGCGTGTAAGCGTTACCGAAAAGAAAAACACCGGGTGCAACTTCTTCTGATAAACGGTTATGCAATGGCGACATGGATACATTCCAAAGCGGTTCGTCGATTTCGAGCCTGCGGTTCTGCCAGCCTGAAATAATCAGCCAGGTAATGCCATCCCTTTTCATCACGATATCTGCAGTGGCAAATTCATCGTTGATTTCGGTAAGCACGCAGGTACATTCGAAAGTACCTTTCTGATCGGCCATATCGCCGAAAAATTCTATTTCCTGGATTTTAACAGGAAAAGCAATTCTATCTTTTTCTAAAGTAAGCTGCAACCACAAACCGAATAACTGACCGGCGTTATCCAATAAAGAGCCTTTTCCACCTGCAGCTTCGATAATGCCGGTAATTCCTTTTTCGCCAACGGCAATCAGTTTTTTGATGCCCTGGTAATCTGGTCCGTGGAACATGTGTGCATCGTAAATCTGTGCTGAAGTACGGTCAATATCCAGTAACTTTCCGATGTCGAAAGTGCGGTTTGGAGCAGGATTTAACTGCGGCGCAAGTTGCACTTCTGCATTGGCGAAACGCTCGAGGTTAAGGTAAACCTTTTGTTCGTCTTTCCACTCGCCGGTTACGGTTTCCTGAAAAGGTTTAACTACATTCATCCATTGGAAAACACGCATATTCATAATTTTATGCACTTTTTCTTCAGGCGATTGCGCATTCGCTATTTCGGCAAATACTTCAAAAATCATGGTCATCGGGATCACCGGATCCATATCTTCTACCGTTGGCCAGCCTTTTGGCTGCCTCAACAGCGAGTGATCGATGAGATAAGGACAGTTATCCAAACTCACATCCAGCGTTTTGCTAAAGGCTTGCCTGATTGGCTTAACCGGTGCGGCCGGTGCCCAATTGCTTGGCTGATCAACCTGGAACGCTGCATTTTCGAAAAGTTCGATCATTTCGCTCTGCATATTGATCATTTCCATTACATTTTCGTTAAAAGCCTGTAATACGGGGTGTTTGGCTTCTACAAAAGTTTTGGGCTGTACAGGTTGAGGTTGCTTAATGGTTAAACCTTTAAGCGTTTGCAGGTTATGGATAATCGGTGAACCGAGTTCGAGTTTGATACCTTTGTTTTTTTGCGGTGGCGTTGATTTAATGTTGCCTAGATAATTGAGTCCGATTTCTTTTCCTTCAACAAAAAGTGCGGCCAAAACCCTTTGCAACTGCGTAATACCCGAACGGATAGGCACATTGGCACTAATGGTACTAAAATCTTTTCCCCTTAGAGTATCATCGATAAAGCCCACCAAACCACCAGAACCTACCTGGATAAATACACGTGCGCCCTCGGCATACAATTTTTCGGTAAGCTCGCGGAAACGCACCGGTTTGATCAGGTGTTCGGCACTTAACTGGCGGATGGCTTCGAAACCTTCGGGATAAGTTTCTAAGGTAGTAGCCGACCAAAGCGGCGTTGTGGTTTTCCTGAACTGCATATCCTGCATGCCCTCGAGGATCAGCCCCAGTTTATCGGCCACAAATGGTGAGTGGAAACCCGATTGGAAAGGCAGAATCTGATGGAAAACCTGTTTCGCTTTTAATACCGGCACCAGCTCATCAAGCGCATTTTTACTGCCACAGAGGATTACCTGTTGCGGGCAGTTATCGTTAGAGAGGTATAAATCAGGAATACTTTCGATAATGGGTTGAAGAGTAGCTAAACCAGCACCAACGGCAATAAAGCGCGAATCTTTGAGTTCAAAAGTTTCGGGGTTAAGTACATTCAGTAAGTTCATTACCGAACTTTCTTCTGCCAGTTCCGAAGATCTTGCTGCAAGCCATTCGCCAAGGCTGTGGCCTGCGTTCATATCAGATTTAACACCTAATTGCTTTAAAGCCTGGTCTAAAACACTGCTTTTGTTCAGTATATTGAGTGCCTCACTTAAAAGGCCATCCTGTTTTTCGTTTTTATCGATACTGATGTTGAAATAATCGGCTACCGATTTAATTTCACCACCGGCAAGCCCGTCTAAACCAGGGAAAACGAAGGCTATTTTGCCATCGTTGGCCAATAAAGGTGAATTGGTGTACCAGATATCCTGTTTATTTCTCCAGGGAGAATTTTTAGCTACAATTTTTAGCGCTTTTTTGATCCTTTCTTCACTTGGATTGAATAATACCAAACGGAAATTGCCCTGCCCTACGCTATAATCGCCATTTTCGAGCGATTGGATCAGACTCTCATGACTAGGCCGTGCTAGCACCAAAACCTCGTCTTTTTTAGGACTATCGTAAGCGGTTAATACCACGTGGGCATTAATTCCACCAAAACCAAAGGCATTTACGGCCGCTAGTTTCGGTAAGCCTGATTGGTTCCAGTCTGCAGCTTTTTGCACCGCAGAAAAACGGGTTTCTGCGAGTTGTGCAACAGGCTCATCGCAATGCAAAGTAGGAGGGATGATGCCGTGATATAAGGCCAAACTCGATTTAATCAAGCCGGCAATTCCT
>NZ_DJDT01000144.1 GCF_002432345.1 Pedobacter sp. UBA5917 | reverse complement strand
CGTCATGCTGAACTTGTTTCAGCGTCTTTCTAGCTAGGTATCCTTAAATTAAACCCAATCAATCCCTTTTTTAAGCAACTGAATAGTTTTATACTCTTCCGAACCTTCTTTAGGCTGAACATTATAACCCCAGTTGGCCTGCGGTGGCAAGCTCATTAAAATAGATTCGATACGGCCATTGGTTTCCAATCCGAATTTTGTTCCCGAATCGTAAACCAGGTTAAACTCTACATACCGGCTACGGCGTTGGTATTGCCATTCTTTATGCTCGGCTGTAAATTCTTTATCGCGGTTACGATCAATCAGCTCCGTATAAACCGGTAAAAATGTTTCGCCGATGTTGATGGAGAAATCCAGAATCTGCTCCCACGATAAATTGGTGTTTTCAGGTTTTAAACGATCGTAAAAAATACCGCCGATGCCGCGCGTTTCCTCACGGTGTTTGATGAAGAAATAATCGTCGGCATGCTTTTTAAATTTTGGGTAAAACTCAGCACTAAAATCGTCGCAGGCATTTTTTAATTTATGGTGAAAAAACCGGGCATCGTTCTCGAAAACATAATGCGGTGTTAAATCGATACCACCACCAAACCAGCGTGTTTCTTCATTGAGTTCGAAATAGCGGATATTCATATGGATAATCGGAACCAGAGGATGGTTTGGATGGATTACAATGGAAACACCGGTTGCAAAAAAATCATCTTCGGTTACATTAAAAGCTTTTTTTACTGCTTCTGGTAATTTACCATGTACCGCAGAAAAATTTACACCTCCTTTTTCAATAATGGCGCCATTTTGCATGATCCGTGTGCGGCCGCCTCCCCCACCGTTTCTTTCCCAAAGTTCCTCTTCGAATTTCCCTTTGCCATCGGCAATTTCCAGTCCACGGCAGATTTCATCCTGAATCTGCTTATATCGCTCTGCTACTTCTTCTTTAAACATGATGGCTTTTTCTATTTCCATACAAATTTAAGGCTATTAAAGCAGCTATGCTGATTTATATTGATATAGTACATTTTATTGACATTGCTTTTTAGTCTGGAGTCACCAGTCGGAAGTCCACAGTCTAACAATTTCTAATTTTCTAAATAATTGAGGTCTTTATTAAAACTTTCTTTCAGATAGGATACCGAAATCATGGCGATTACGGTTACAATTCCCATTACAATAAAACCGGCCGAAACAATGTTGTAACGGTGTACAAAAAATTCGAAAACAAATGTAATCGGGATTAAAGCACCACGCACAAAGTTTGGTGCAGTGGTAGTTACGGTTGACCTGATATTGGTCCCGAACTGCTCGGCAGCAATGGTTACAAACGTGGCCCAATAACCAACCGCAAAACCCATAAATAAACAGATAAGAATAAAAGTACTTTCGGTTAAACCAGTACTGGTTAAATAAACAATTACGGTAATAACCGATAAACTCTGAAAAATAAGCACGGTTTTTTTACGCGATTTTAAAACCTGTGCCAGAAAACCGCATACCACATCGCCAATTGCAATACCGAAATAGGTATACATAATGCCTGTACCGGCGTTCAATAAATCTTTTGCACCCAATGCTTTACCGATTTCGGGCGACTGGGTAACCAAAATACCTACAATAAACCAAAGCGGAAGCCCTAAGCATATACAGGCCAGGTATTTTAAAAACCGTTTCCGGTCAGAGAAAAGCATAAAGAAATTACCCTTAGATACCTCTTTACTTTGCTCGGCATGTTTAAACATACCTGATTCGAAAGTACCTACACGTAAAAGAAGCAACAACAATCCCATGCCACCACCAACAAAATAAGAAGTTTGCCAGGTAAAATGTTTACCGATTGTGGCTGCAGCTGCTGCGCCCAATAAACCAATGCCGGCCACCACCATAGTGCCATAACCACGTTTTTCTTTATCCATGGTTTCGGTAACCAACGTAATCCCTGCTCCCAGCTCTCCTGCCAAACCAATACCTGCTATAAACCTGATAATGGCATAAGTGTGTACATCGGTAGCGAAACCATTGGCTATATTGGCTAAGGAATACATTAAAATTGATCCGAAAAGCACCTTGATCCGGCCAAATTTATCACCTATAATGCCCCATAGTAGTCCTCCGAGCAATAAACCGAACATCTGCATATTGATTACATACTCCCCTTCGGTACGCATGTGTTCTGCAGAAACACCGATTTCGGTAAAACTTTTTACCCTTACAACGGAAAATAAAACGAGATCGTAAATGTCGACGAAATAGCCAAGAGCAGCTACAATCACTAAGAAAATTACGCTACGGCTAGCTTTTGTTTGGTTGTCCATTTAATTATTTGGTTTAAACGCTGAAAGTACGCAATAACACAAATATTTAAAATAGATTTTAAAAATAAAAGCCACTCTGGTTTTTAGAGCGGCTTTTATGAACCTACATAGGTGGATTCTTTTTTGTCGTATCAGGCGGCATTTTGGTTGTGGTATCAGGCGCCTTTTTAGATGTTGTATCCATTGGTGCCGTTGTTGTCGAATCCGTCTTTGTACTGTCTGAAGAACCAGCCATATTTTTTGACGAATTGCATGCTGATGTGGCTATCATAAGAGAACCCGCGAAAGCAAGACTTAAGATTATTTTTTTCATAGTTTTTATTGTTATCTATCAAACTAACAACCTTATAATCATTTGGTTTTATTTTTTTTCTTCAAAGGTAATTATTTCAATCATACAAAACTGATTACTAATCCCTTACCAACAAAAAAGCACCTTATTGGTGATGAATTTTTAGCTTATTCAATAGCTCTGGCGACACATTTTCGGCATAAACACCATAACCATCTACCAAAACGCCCTTTAAATTGCCAACATTTGATGAAATGGCATAAACTACTGAGCTATCGGCTGGATCGGTCATACCTTCGAAACGGTAAACTTCCTCAATCTCAAATTCCTCCGGCATAAGAAAGAGATCGATCGATTTACACTCCAAACCATCTGGTGTTAAATTGAAATCCAGGTTGTAACCGCGACCGTCTAAATCTGTTAAAGCGTCGCTAACCGTATCGTAAACATGCATAACCTAATTTACGGAAATATTATAAAACAAGAGCCACAAAACTTTAAAAGGTGATAAAACTTTCTGATATTAGTAAATATGATTATTTCTCAAAACACCCTGAAATGGGTAATGCGCTTTTACCCACCTTTGTTTTTCCAGCGCATTTGGGTTCAGAAATTTGAAAATGAATTTAAAAGCTGCACGGTTAAACTGAGCAAGAGTTTCCTGAATAAAAATTATAACGGTTCCATTTTTGGGGGCACTATTTATGCTGCCACCGATCCATTTTATGCCCTATTGTTTGATCAGTTAATGCAGCGGCGCGGTTTTAAAGTACGCGTGTGGTTAAAAAGTGCTTCGATACAATACTTAAAACCCGGACGTTCTGCACTGTATTTCACGATAACTGTGACCGATGAGATGTTAGATGAGGCCGAACAGGCTTTAAAAACCGTTGGGAAGTTTGTAAAAGCCTACCCGATGGAGATTACCACAAAAAGCGGCGAACTTTGTGCCACCGTTATGAATGAAGTGTATATCCGAAACCTGCACCAAGGCGAAACACCCAGGGTTGCTTATTAATTTTTAGATTATGCCGAGTATTAAGAGTTTAATTTTGCAGGGCGAGGGTGTAATGCTCGATTTCAAGAAAACCATTACCAGTACCGAAAAAATTGCCAAAAGTTTGGTTGCTTTTGCCAACAATAAAGGTGGGAAACTGCTTATCGGCGTAGCTGATGATGGATCGATAAAGGGCGTAAAATCTGAGGAAGAAGAAAAATACATGATTTTAACATCTGCACACCAGTTCTGCAAACCGGCCATCGAACCTTATTTTGAAGAAATTTATGTAGATGATAAGCTGGTTTTGGTTGTAAATATCCCTGAAAGCGATACCAAACCACATTATGCACTCGATGACCAGAAAAAATGGTGGGCCTACATCCGGATTGATGATAAAAGTGTGCTGGCCAGCAAAATTATCATCGAAGTACTGAAACAGGAATATAAAAATGATGGGGTGCTCATCTCCTATTCGGAGAACGAAAAGAAACTCCTCGAATACCTCGAACAGAATGAAAAAATTACCTTAAAAGAATTCAGTAAACTGCTCCGGAGTTCATATCGCAAAGCACAAAAGGTATTGGTTAATTTAATTTTAACCAATGTAATTAAATCGCATACCAGCGAGAAGGAAGAATATTTTACAGCAGTAAGGTAAGTTCTTAGGAAGCCATCACCCTGTCCCGAACCTTCGGGATCAGTGTCTAAAGAACATATGTCTTCATAGCTGAGGAATCTATGTGTAGATTTCACCATTCAAAAAAGGAACTTATTCCGTGTAAATTCGTGTTTTCTGTGGCTAACAACCAAATATACATTTATTAAATCTGCGCTCTTTTCTGTGCGATCAGCGCAATCTGCGGGAAACAAAACGCATAGCGAAATGGATAGATCTATTACTTAAACTTAGTATAGATTTCTCCACTCCGTTAGATAGCTATTGGATCGAAATGACGGCCATTGGACATTAACTTTTCTACATCCCTATTTTTTGAGGTTTAAAAACCCGACCTTTGCAAACCTATGTTTTCTAAAATTTACACCAGATATAAGCCTTATTACAAAGAAAATCTCCATTTGGCACTACCAATTGTAGGCTCGCAGGTTGGGCATACGCTGGTACATATGGCCGATAGTATTATTGTGGGCCACTTTACCGATACCATTCAACTCGCGGCAGTTTCGCTTGTTAACAGTATTTTTATGCTCATTTTGGTAATCGGCCTGGGTATTTCTTACGGTTTAACACCGTTGATTGCGCAGGAGAACGGTCGCCAGAATTACGATGAATGCGGAAAACTCCTATCTAACAGTTTAATTATCAATATCTGTGTGGGTATATTTTTATATGTGCTGGTGCAATTGGGAATATTTTTTGTAATCGATCACCTCGAACAAACGCCAGACGTGGTGCGTTACGCTAAACCTTACCTTAATCTTTTATCGGTTTCCATTATTCCATTATTGGTTTTCCAGACTTTTAAGCAGTTTGCAGAAGGTTTGGGTTTTACCAAACAGGCCATGTTTGTTTCCATCTGGGGAAATGCACTTAACATCATCCTGGGGATCATTTTTGTAAAAGGAATGTTTGGTATCAAATCGATGGGCGTTAGCGGTGTAGGTTTAAGTACGTTGATCGATAGGATACTGATGGCTACCGTAATGTCGTTTTATGTATTGCGATCGCAGCATTTCAAAAAATACCTGATCAGCTTTAAAGCTACTTTCTTTGATAAATTAAGGGCCATTAAAATTGCAAAGATCGGAATGCCTGTTGCCATGCAATATTCTTTCGAAATCAGTGCTTTTAGTGGTGCAGCTGTATTAATTGGTACCATTGGTGCAGTAGAACAGGCAGCACATCAGATTGCAATAAGTTTGGCGGCCATGACTTACATGATTGCCAGTGGTGTGGCATCAGCAGCAACTATTAAAACAGGAAATAACTTCGGAAAAAAGAATTTCGATGATCTGCGAAAATCGGCCATTGCCAGCTACCATGTGATATTACTGTTTATGATGTGTACAGCGGTTATTTTTGTACTGGCGAACAACATTATGCCATTTATCTATACCGAAGATGCGGCTGTAATCCCAATTGCAGCACAATTATTAATTATTGCAGGTTTTTTTCAATTATTTGATGGTACCCAGGTGGTTGGATTAGGCGTTTTACGCGGCATGGGCGATGTAAATATCCCTACAATTATTACTTTTCTGGCTTACTGGGTAGTTGGTATCCCAATTGGATATTTACTCGGATTTCATTTGGGTTTGGGTGTTAACGGAATATGGTATGGCCTAACCCTCGGTTTGTTAACAGCCTCTATCCTATTATTTTTAAGATTCCAGAACAAAACGAGGGGTTTGAAAACTGATAGCCTTTAATTCGTCATCTCGACCGGAGTGTAGCGGAGTGGAGAGATCTATCTCGA
>NZ_DJDT01000114.1 GCF_002432345.1 Pedobacter sp. UBA5917 | reverse complement strand
GGTTCTTCCCCAATTTTGGTGGTCAGTCCGGTGCTAATACCAGTCTTTTTCTGAGTAAATCGAAGCTTGCCCTTCCGTACATTTGACGTTTAATAGTCTTCAGTTTGTTAACATTGCCTTCGACTGGGCCATTGCTCCAATGTAGATTGATAGCATTTTCAATAGACTGAAGATCAGACAACAACCCTGTGGCGAAACTTTTCAACTCTGCAATAACCGAACTGTTGGCTTCTGCAATCCACGCATTCAATTCAATGCCAGTTTTAGTTTCAATCAATCCCCGGAATTTTTTCACCAATGACCTAGTACTTTTTAATTGAGTTGATGATTGGCACAGTTTGGATATGAGCTTTTTTTGTGTGCTGCTAATTTTGCTTTCAGGAGCTAAAAATGCCATGGCAGCAGCTGAAGGCTTAAAGAACGAGCCTGCGTGCTGTGGGAGTTTTGTTTGGCGTGCCTTTTTTCCTACCCTGATATTATAGTAAGTCAGTGATTCAGACAATGTGCTATACGCCCCGGGATACCCCTTTTGCTTCAGCTCTGTCCAAAGTGTTTTAAGATGAATATTAGGGTCTGCCTCCATTCGCTCTTTGATGTATTCAAAATAGGCCTCTATCATTCCCCGTTCTCCGTAGGACTTTCGCATCAGCACATCCGTCGACAGGTATTTCCTGACGGTATTTCTATGCATTCCCAGCGATTTTGCAATTGCGTTGTTGGACAGTCCTTTAGCTTGTAGTTTCTTCATCTCGTCAAATCGTTGTTTGATAACTCCCTCGGTAGCGGCCAGCTTCTTCCCCGCAGGAAATTCTTTTGGAACCACCAGTGGTTCATCAACTGTTTTAGGAGCCACTGCTCTGCTGAGCCTGGTGTACTCGCGTACCATTACTCTTTTAACGGCTTCTCCAAGATTTTTAAGCAGATGCCAACGGTCCGTGACCTGTATAGCCTGGGGAGCCCCTTTTGTAGCTGCCCGCATGTATTTACCATAACGGTCCCGTGTAATTACTTCTATAGCAGGTTGCCCTTGCAGCCAACTGATCAATGTTTTTTCCTCCCGATCTGGCAGCAGGTCAATTACTTTCCCGGTATCCAGGTTGACCAGGATGCTGCCATATCTATCCCGCTTTTTGTATGCCCAGTCATCTACCCCTACGGCCTTAAGCTGCCCTAAAGGGGGAAGGGGAGCTTTATGGATCAGTCTTAGTAAAGTAGAGTCACTAACAGGCATGGATAATGTACTGCAAATGCGCTCAGCGGGTCTGCCCCCCATTTCCAGGGCGGTGGTTAATAATTTCTCATCCAACCTTTTTGTCCGTCGCTTACACGGTTCGAAATGGTCATCAAATCGTTCTGTGAAGATCTTCCTTTTACATTCTGTTTTAAGGCACCGGTATTTTCTGGATTGCAGATATATATTACATGATTTCCCAAACGTGGGCAGGTCACGGAATTTTCTTAAATAATAGCTATGAAGCTTCTTTGAAGGGCTTAGGCAATCCGGACAACGGCAGATCCTTTGCCTACTCTGCACATAGATATTAACAAAGTCGGCCTGGTTATCTACTGAAACGACTTTAAAGGGATCAATTGGTGAGAAAATCAGTTTGGTAAGATTCATTATTTCTTAACGAATAACAACCAGACTTATCATAAAAACCACCAAAATTGGGGAAGAACCTGAGCGTGCTCCCTCTATTTTGGGCTAAACTGGGCACCATTTTATTACCGGATGAGGCACGTCTAATTCAAAAATACACTTCGGATCGAAATCCATTTTCCTCCAAACTTTTTGGTTTAATCCTTCTTACCGCTGGATTTATCCTCAATTGAGACCTTTGTAAAAGATCAATACCCATTCGCGCGCAGCTGAACGCTAAAAAAAACGCCATGACTCTCCTAATAGTGGATGGGGTTAGCCCACTTATAATTGTGGATATGTTTCCAGGAGCATTTATTTTATGCAGAAATTGAAAAATTATTTCCGAAAAACAGTTGCGAAAAATGCTTATCGAACGATCAGGACGGCCAGTTTGCCCCGGAACAGGTGGCCATTTTTGGATAAATGACCACACTTCTGCCGAAATCCTCAGTAAGTTGTTTAATTATTAATAAATTACTTACTTTATATTTTAATCTAGTGCTATAATCGACCTGTGAAATATAAAGCAAACGATACATACAATAATCATTCTGAAGAGGATCTGGTATTGTTTGTACAACAGGGTGACATTTCCGCATTCTCGGAGATCTATAGTCGTTATTGGGATAAACTTTATAATGCGGCGTACAAACGACTTCCCAATAGTGAGGCATGCGAGGAGATTGTTCAAGATGTATTCATTAAATATTGGGAAAAAAGTAAACAGATCGTATTTACCACCAATCTCAGCGCTTATCTGTTTACTGCTATCCGATATAACGTCATTGATTATTACCGGAAAGAGACCGTTAAGGATACTTTTATAAAAGCTAGCCGATTTGATACCCCTGTTGATAATTCTAATGAGGAACATATTCAATTAAAAGATCTGATGCATTTGGTCAGTAAGGTAATAGAATCCCTGCCATCAAAATGCAGGACTGTTTATCAGCTGAGCAGAATTGAGCATAAATCCAACAAGGAAATTTCAGCGGAATTAAATATTTCTGAGAAAACGGTTGAGGGCCACCTTACAAAAGCGCTTCAGTATTTTCGTTTGTATATCAATGATTTATCCATTGTTTTGCTGTTTTTTACATTAAAATAATTTTTTTTTAAAAAAAAGCAAGGGATAGCTCCTTTTCAAACGACATCTTAATATAACCAGTATATAAACCGATACTAATTATCAGGTATGAACAAATTTCAGCTTTCCCAATTGTTGGATAGGTATTTAAAGGGGCAGTGTACCCCCGAGGAAATTGCTGTGATTAATCAATGGTATGAGGATTACCAAAACAACCCGGATTTTATCGATAGTCTTGAAGAACAGCAACAAGTACTTTTAAAAGACAAGATGCTTAACTCGATTTTTATAAAAACCCATAATCACTTTCCTCCTTCTACAACGAAGATCGCGAAGAGCAACGACATTGCTTTTTTCCAAACCCGGTGGTTCAGGGCTGCTGCGGTAATCCTGATTTTTATTGGCGCAAAGTTCGTCATCTTGGACCCGATAGCACAACAGGAAGTATCAGTTCAGACACCGCTCAATAGTGAAGTTTACAATCGTTCGAAACATATTATTAAACAAGTACTCGAAGACGGAACCATTGTTTGGTTAAAACCAAATTCCAAACTTATCTTTCCGAAAAAATTCGCATCTAAAGCTCGAAGCGTGTCTATGGTAGGTGATTGTTTTTTTGAGGTGACCAAAAATCCAAATAGGCCATTCATTATTAAGAGTACCCATTTGGTAACAAAGGTTTGGGGAACAAGTTTTTCTATCCTGGATAACCAAGAAGCAAAAGAGGCATTCGTTAAGGTGCTTACAGGAAAGGTTTCGGTGAGTAAAAAAGGAAGTGAAGGCGATAAATCCGGAGCAGAGCTTAGTGCCCAGGAGATTATGCTGAAGCCAGATCAGAAGGCTTTATTCACCAAAGCAAACAATTCCTTGATTGCCGAAAATAGACCGGATATGACCGATATGGGCATTTGGAAACAGGTCAACCTTTCATTCGATAATGATAAATTGTCCGAGATTGTGAAAGAACTTGACAGGAAGTTTAATGTGGATATCAAAATTGAGGATAGCACGCTAAGTGAAAAGCAAATGACGGCTGATCTGGATGGGCTCAATCTTGCCGAAGTTCTAGAGGTTTTAAAAGCCTCGATGAAGTTAAATTATGAGATAAACGGAAAGATGATTTCCCTTAACAGAACTAAATAATAAATAAACAACTAACCAAAGCAAAACGAGTATGAGAAAGTCATTACCTACTTAAAACCATTCCCCAAGATATTTCCGAAAAGGGTACAAAAGTGCTGTCACACTTCTGTACCTGGAATTTTAGCCCATGTGGAACATCAATAAAATTGGTGAAAGGGCTTGCTATTATATTTTTTTTCAAAATACAATCATTTCAAATTTATGAATTTTTGTTTACTTCATTCGCATCATTGGTGCAAGATTATGAAAATTACCCTCAGTCAGATATTGTTTATCATCTTAATGACTGGTATTACCTATTCAAAGTCTATTTCCGCTCAGGAAGTCCTTAACAAGAGAATAAACCTATCGGTAAAGGACAAATCACTGGGTGACGTGTTGAAACTGCTGGCGAAAGCTCATCAGGTTGAATTTGTATATAACCAGGATGTGGTTCAAACGGGCGTGAAAATATCAGTCCAGTTCGATAACCAGACCATTAAGCAGGTTTTAGATAGATTATTAACCCAGTATCACATCAATTACCAGGTATTTAAGACCAAGGTAATTCTAATTGATGCCCAGCCTGATATACAAACAGCGACAAAAAAGGAACTCGCAGCAATCGATATAACCGGTAAGGTAGTTGATGAAAAGGATTTGCCGCTTCCAGGTGTTAGCGTTACGATCAAAGGTACAAATAAGGGAACAATTACTGATCCTAACGGAAATTTCAAAATTACGGTTGGCAGCGTGAGCGATGTTTTAGTCTTTAAATACATTGGCTACAATACACAGGAAATGCCAGTTAACGGTAGCGCTAGTTTGACTGTAAAACTATTGGCCGATAACCAATCTTTGAACGAAGTTGTGGTAGTTGGTTATGGAACCAAGAAAAAAAGCGACCTGACCGGAAGTGTGGCCTCTCTTAATGCAGAAGATATTGTGAAGTCGCGCGCTCCTAATGCCCAGGAAGCCCTTCAGGGCCGAATGGCAGGTGTAGATGTGAAGCGGAGTTCCGGTAAGCCCGGGGCGGACATGACCATTGAGATCAGGGGAGTAAACTCGATATATGGAAATACCCAGCCACTTTATGTGGTTGATGGGATTCCGGTTTCAAATATCAACGATATCAACCCTGCAGACATAGAACGGATGGACGTATTAAAAGATGCCTCCTCTACCGCGATATTCGGGTCAAGGGGTGCAAATGGGGTTGTGATTGTGACGACCAAAAGGGGTAATAGCGGTCAGACAAAGATCAGTTACGATGGTTATATTGGTATAGCGAACGCCTACAACCTACCCCGGGTAATGACCGGTCCGGAATTTGTTGATTACGCGCGAGAATTTTACCGTACATTGGGAACAACCGTTACACCTAATGTAACCTATACCGATGCGCAGATTTTCTCCCCAACAGAACTTTCCAATATAGCATCTGGAAACTATACTGATTGGGTTAATTTAATCAAACGGAATGGTTTACAGACGAACCATAACCTGTCCATTACAGGGAGCGATCAAAAAAGCCTATATTTTCTTTCAGCTGGCTATCAGTTATATGAGGGAACCGTTGATGTAGAAAATACAAAGAAGTATACACTAAAGGTGGGTTTGGAAAAAACGCTCAACAATACCTTTAAGATCGGTGCTTCTCTTTATGGCACATTTGCCGATCTGAACCTTGGAAGCGGTGAGGCCTTTAGAAGTGCTTATCGCCTGCGTCCAACCGGAAGTGCATTTAACGCTGATGGATCGAATAGGTTTTTTGCCTATGAGACTGAAGCCCAGATTACAAATCCGTTATTTGATTTTGATAACGAGATCAGAAGAACTCAATATATCCGCATGCTGCCCAATATTTTTGCAGAGGTCAATCTGTTTAAGGGGCTGAAGTTTCACACTTCGTTCACACCTGATGTAACTTTCCAGAGGGCAGGGACCTACACCGATACCTATTCGAAAGTCGGTGCCGGAACACGTCCGAATGCGGCAACAAATAGTGCCAACCACCTGTTCAATTATACTTTGGATAATTTATTGATCTACAACAAAACGATAAAGGATGATCATAAGCTTGAGTTTACTTTAGGAAACTCCTTAAATTACTATCAGGCAGACAATAATCTTATATCTGTCTCAGGACTGCCTTACCGATCACTTTGGTATAACGTTGGTAACGTTACGACAATCAATGGTGTTGCACCGGCAACAACCGTTTCAAGCGCGTACACCAAGCAAACCATCAGTTCTTACTTCTTTAGGGGGAATTATACTTATAAGGGCAAATACCTTTTAACTGTTACGGGACGTGCGGATGGAAACTCAATTTTTTCTGATGGTAACAAGTGGGGATTCTTTCCATCAGCAGCGCTTGGATGGGTTGCAAGTGAGGAGGATTTTATAAAAAACATAGATTTTATCAGCTTTTTGAAATTTAGATTCAGTTACGGTAAATCAGGTAATGCAGCGGTAAACGGGACCTACTTTTACCCTTATGTAACCCAATCGGCAGTTTCCACTACTTTCTATGATTTTAATGGTGCTACTGCAAATGGATCTGGTGTGGCCAATCTCGCTCCAAATGCACTAACATGGGAGAAAACAACAGAATATAATGCAGGCCTGGAACTGAATGTGCTTTCTAACCGCATTGCCTTAACTTTCGATTATTATAACAAAACAGCAAACGGAACATTATTACCGCAACAGATACCTGCAGCCAATGGATATGCCTCTATTACAGCAAATATTGGATCTATTCGCAATAGTGGGATCGAAATTGGATTGAACACGGTAAATATCACCTCCGGAGATTTCAAGTGGACAACAAACTTCAACTACTCCAAAAACAATAACCGTATTCTTGACCTTTTTGGCAATGGTGCAAACGATATTGGCAATGCCAGGTTTATCGGGGAAAAAGCCAGGGTTTTGTACAATTATAAAATCATAGGCGTTTGGCAATCCAACGAAGCAACCCAGGCAGCTGTTTACGGGCAAAAGCCGGGGCAGTATAAATTGCTTGATGTGAATAATGACAATAAGATCACGGCCGACGATAGGGTGGTTCAGGGAAGTGATATCCCAGACTGGTTTGGGGGAATCACCAACAATTTCACTTTTAGGAATTTTGATTTTGGCATTACCGTTTACACCCGTCAGGGTACCATGCAGCAGAGCACATTTCTTGACCAATATTTAAATGGAGATCAGGGCAGGGCAAGGTTCGGAGCATACCAGCGCAGCTATTGGACCGTTAACAATCCCAGCAACACTTGGGCAAACAATGCTATTGAAACTGATGCAGCCCGAAGGACGATTGCCACCTACCAGAATTCATCTTATACTAAGATCAGTAACATGACATTGGGCTACACCGCTCCGAAAAAGCTTGCTGAAAAGTTGGGAATGACAAGTTTTAGGCTCTATACTACTGCCTACAATCCATTTATATGGACAAAGTTTATTGGATGGGACCCGGAAACTGCCGATTTAAACTCTTTTGGCCTCCAGGGCTTCCGTACCCGTACGTTCATTTTTGGTGTTAATTTAACTCTATAATTTTCTCAGCATCATAAGATATTGATATGAAATATTTAAAAAACAAATTGTTGCCATTTCTTTTATTAGTATTGGTAGCAGGTAGCACAGGCTGCAAAAAATATATTGATGAAAGCAATCTTGGAGCAGCAACCGATCAGGTTTATTTTGTAACCAAGCAAGGATTTGAAGATCTGGCCCGTTCCAATTATCCGAACCTGCGCTACATCGCCAGTATGAGCTCCTTATATAATATGGGGACCGATGTATATTCCTCATTTTCAACAACTGATGTTAATGCGCTGAATATCTACAATGTGTCGTTGAATTCCTCTCTTTTGGATGTCGATAATTATTGGAAACAGCTATATTACACAGTTGGGGGGGCAAACACAACACTATATTGGGCAACACAGGTTCAGGGTATTGATGCAGCAACCTTGAATACCCGCATTGGTGAATCAAAGGCATTAAGGGCATACTGTTATTATCTTTTGGTTGAAACTTTTGGAGCAGTTCCCCTGGTAACTACCAGGACTGTGGATGTAAGTAATGCTTTCACCAGGAACCCAGAGAGTGAGGTTTACACCCAGATTATAAAAGACTTAAATGAAGCAATTACTGTACTTCCTACAACAACAACCGAGCAGGGAAGGGTTACCAAAGGGTTTGCGCAGCATTTATTATCAAAGGTATATTTAACAAGGGGTTATAAGAGCTTTGGAGGTGGCGCAGCTGACTTCAACCAGTCGGCAACGATTGCAGAGGCATTGATTAATTCAGGAACGTATTCTTTGCGGCCAACATTTGCCAGTATGTTCGATCCTTCAGTTACGAATTTTCAAGTTAATTCCGAGGTGATTTTCGCTGTTCAATATAGTACCGTGGCGGCTACAAATTCTGTTTCCTTCCTAGGGAAAGCTGGCTTGCCAGCTGTGGCCGGAGGATCTGCTGTCGCAGGAGTTGCTGTTTCAGGAAATTCCCTTCAGCAATATTTTTTATGGGATGTACAAGGTGTGGCTACCATCGGCCGTGCAGCTTTATATAATAAGCCAAATTCCTCACACCAGGCAGTTCCAGATCCATACTTTTTTAGTCTTTTTGATAAAACCAGAGATAGCCGTTACCAGGCTACAGTTTGGACTGGGTTACTTGCGCAGACTGCTGGTACGCTCAATGGAAAAACCTTCGCGGCAGGAGATACGGTTATATACTATCCCGATGTTGCATTCACAGCTGCGCAGAAGGCAAACCGCAAATATTATGTTTTTAATCCAGATGAATACAGGTCATCGCCTTTTACTGGTCAGACCCGCACATTCCCGTTATTTAAAAAATTTAGAGATCCAAACGTAACTTTTAGTGATAATGGAGGGACTAGAGACACTTATATTTTTAGGCTGGGTGAAACTTATCTGCTTGCGGCAGAAGCTTATTTACAGGCTGGCAATTTATCAAAGGCACTTCAGTTCTTCAATGCATTACGCAGCAGGGCGGCAAAACCGGGAACCAATCCCGCAAGCGGAGCAACTTACGCTTCCGAAATGCAGGTAACCACCCTAAGCCTTGATGCTATCCTGGATGAGCGCGTGCGTGAACTATCGGGAGAAGAGTTCAGGTGGTTTGAATTGAAACGGACTGGCAAATTGATCAGCAGAACGTTGGCTTACAATGAAGAGGCGAAAGCGGCTAATGCCTTGAAAGAATTTCACCTATTGAGACCAATTCCGCAGTCGCAAATTGACCTGAACAGAGGAGCTACATTCCCTCAAAATCCGGGATACTGAGTGTCACGAACAACAATTATTTAATGAGAGTTGATGCTGTTCAGAAGATGAGGGATGGCCCCTCGAAATCGGCTTACAGGAGCAGGTTTCAAACTGCCGCTAAGCTGCTTTGGTTAAGTGCCTTGGTAGTGAGCGTTAGCGGAAAAGGCACCATTAAAGGTGTCAAGTGAGTGCTAAGAAGGTGAACGCGAGTGAACCACCGATGAGGCGTCGAAAGGATAAGATGATGTCGAAACCGAGGTACAGTAGCACCGAGGGACAAGCAGAGCGGTTACCTGTCTATTGGCTTTGCGATATCCGGCGTATAGGTGGCACGAGCTTAGCACAGGCTTCTGAAGGGAACGTGAGAACCTGTCGTCACAATGTTAAGGGAAAACCTCAAGTTGAAGACACTGCAAGAGGGAAAGTACCGATGTGTGGCACGGGGGCGGAACACTTCGTAGTAGTGTTGAAGTTCCTGTAATGGGAATGGAGCGAAGGGGGTGTATTAACACGCTTTCTATATCTGGCGTGAAACTGAGTATTCAGGAGGTAACAAAAGATGAAAGCAAAACGCTGGTGCCTAGGTCGGTACTGGTGTAATGGTTAATAAGAGCCGTATGATGGGAGACTATCAAGTACGGTTCTATGAGGGACTTGGGGTGAAATTCCCCAGGTCTACTCGACAATACTTCTTTAATATCAGCTACAATTGCATCACCATTCAGGGGGATGCAATAATTTCCTTTCTTTAACCCTGCGTTAAACGAAGGGGGCAGCAAGCCCATGTAATTTAATTTATTCCAATGAAGAGAAAAATGATGCTCATAATATTGAGCTTGGCTAACATTACTGCTGGTGCACAGAGCACTCTTAATATTTTAAGTTATGGTGCAAAGGTTGGCTTAAAAAATAATGCGAGCTATATTCAAAAGGCCATTGATGAGGCATCAAATCGTGGCGGGGGAAAGGTCATCGTACCTACCGGTAATTTTGTGACTGGCCCACTGCTGTTAAAAAATAACGTAGAGCTCCATCTCACAGAAAATGCAGTATTACTGGGTAGTGCAGATAGAATGGATTTTTCAGCTGGTAAAATGGCAGTGGTTACCGCGATCAACCAGGAGAATGTATCCATAACCGGTAAGGGTATCATTGACGGTCAGGCACACGAATTAATAGTTAGCATATATCAGGCACTCCGTGATGGAAAAGTCCAGGATGAGCAATGGCTAACCAAAAGGCCAACAGAGGCGAACAGAACGAACCTGCTTTTCTTTAAGGGCTGCAAGAAAGTGAAAGTTAGCGGGATTTCCTTAAAAGATGCAGTAAGCTGGGTACAAAATTATAAGGAATGTAATGATGTTACAATTGATAGTATAAGGGTTTCCAGTACTGCATATTGGAATAACGACGGAATTGATATTGTGGATTCCAAGAATGTTAAGATAACAAACAGCTACTTTAATGCTGCGGATGATGCAATTTGTTTGAAATCAGAAATTTTGGGCGGCAGCTGTGAAGACATATGGGTTGAAAACTGTATTCTTCGTTCGAGTGCAAGTGGCTTTAAAATTGGTACGGGCTCGATCGGTGGTTTTAAGAATATTACTGTTAAAAATCTTGTGGTATTTGACACTTATCGCTCAGCAGTTGCACTGGAAACCGTAGACGGAGCTTTTATGGAAAACATCAATATTAGCGGTATCAAAGCAAGGAATACCGGAAATGCCTTGTTTATCAGGCTCGGACACCGGAATGCGGATGACCGGTACAGCTCAATCAAAAATATTTTGATCGATAATGTTCAGGTTGAAGTACCTTCCGGAAAGCCTGATATCGGATACCCGATTGAGGGACCGCCACCCAAAGTGTTGCCTCATAATTTATTGCCAGCCTCCATTACCGGTTTGCCCGGACATCTGGTGGAAAATGTTATCCTTTCAAATTTCGAAATTGTTTACGGTGGTGGTGCGGATAAGAATAAAGCCTATATAAGTCTTGATTCATTGTCGAAGGTCCCTGAAAATGCTGCAGGTTACCCTGAATTTACCATGTTCTCTGAACTTCCATCATGGGGGCTCTATGTTAGACACGCGAAGGGGATTAAGCTTTCTAATTTCAGGGTGAGTAATAAACAGATGGATTTTAGGCCCACAATGGTTTTTGATGACGTTACAGGCTTGACACTAGATCAGGTTTCCGTTCCAAATGAAAATAGCCTTCCAGCATTGGTTTATAAATCGGTAACAAACGTAATTAACAAAGGCTTTCGGGGACCAAAATCAAAAGATACCATCTTAATCAAGAAATAATGGGAATTAATATGAACAAGGTACACATCATCCAGATCGTTTCAGCCTGCTTTTTTGCCTTCTCTTTTTTTATAGGAATCAAAAAAATCAGCGCCCAAAGTATGGTTGGATATATTGAACCAATGGCCGGAACCGGTTCGGCAACAACCAAAGCAGCGCTAAAACATGCAAAGGGCGATGCTTTGAATGCCAATACAATCCCCGCAGTTACAACGCCATTTGCCATGACCCAGTGGACTCCCCAAACACAAACCTCTGAAAACAAATGCATACCACCTTATTTTTATAATGACAACGTTTTTAATGGAATCAGGGGCTCCCATTGGTTAAGTGGCTCGTGTACCCAGGATTATGGCAGTGTAACGGTAATGCCAATTTCAGGGAAACTTGAAACAGCTGCTGAAGCATATAGTGCAAAGTTTGAACGTAGCGACGAATATTCGACTCCATACGAGTACAGTGTTTCCCTAAAAAAATATGATATTGTAACTTCTGTTACATCAACGGCCAGGTGTGGAATGATTAAACTTACCGCTAAAAAAGCCGATAGTGTTTATGTATTGATTACCCCCAATAGCGATTACGATGTTGGCTATATTAAGATTGATGAAAAAACAGGTGAGATATCAGGGTACAATCCCGTACATCGGATATATCAGGGCTGGGGTAAAGAAGCAGGTTTCGATGGCCATTTTGTGATTAATATTAACCGCAAAATTACCCGTAGCGGAACCTTTTCTCAGGGAAAGATTTTTTCCTCAAAAATTATAAGCAATCAAAAAGCAATCGGTGTTTATTTGGGGTTTAAGCTTAATGCAGGAGAAACCATTCAAATCAAGGTGGGTACCTCATTTTCCGACTTAAACGGTGCAAGAAAAAACCTGCTTTCAGAAATGCCAGACTGGGATTATGGAAAGATTCGGACGAAAAACAGGCAACAATGGGAAAAAGCCTTATCCCAGATCATATTGAAAACTGATTCAGAAAAAGATAAGCGTATTTTTTATACTGCTTATTACCATGCCATGCAACAACCCAGGTTATATAACGATGTTGATGGTGTATATCCGAAATTTGCATCTAACCATCAGCTTGCCAAGCTGGATGAAGGAGAATATTTTGATGATTTTTCTTTATGGGACACCTACCGGGCACATTTGCCATTGTTGGAAATTCTTCAGCCTGATATGGTAAGCAATGTCGCCCAATCGCTGATTATTAAGGGGCAACAGGGAGGATATCTGCCGATATTTCCTTGTTGGAACAGTTATACCTCTGAAATGATTGGCGATCATTGTAGTTCTGTAATTGCCTCTGCCTGTTTGAAAGGTATTAATAAGTTTGACGTGAAAGAGGGATACAGGCTAATGCGTCAGAATGCATTTGACCTTCCCGACAATAAAGAAGACTATATTGAGGGAAAAGGTAGAAGGGCACTGGATAGCTATCTTAAATATAAATACATCCCTTTGGAAGACAGCGTTCCGGATGCCTTTCATAAAAGGGAACAGGTAAGCAGGGTGCTCGAATATGCCTATGATGATTTCGCCCTCGCTCAGATGGCTAAAAAACTTGGTAAAAAAGCGGATTATATGCTTTTGATAGAGCGGTCAGGTTATTATAAAAATGTTTTCGACAAGCAGGTTGGCTTAGTCCGCGGCCGACATGAAAACGGTTCATGGATTCAGCAATTTCATCCAGATAGAAAAGAAAGCTATATTACTGAAGGTACGCCAAGGCAGTATACCTTTTATATACCTCACGATATCAACGGACTTTCCAACCTGATGGGGGGAAACAACAAGTTAGAGCAAGCACTCGATAGCCTGTTTTTAAAAAACGAGTATTGGCATGGCAATGAGCCAGGACACCAGATCCCTTTCCTATATAATTTTACGCGATCGCCCTGGAAGAGCCAGTCAGCCGTTCGGGATATACTTCGTGAAGAGTACAGTGATGGTCCGGGAGGGTTGAGTGGTAATGATGACGCCGGGCAAATGTCTGCATGGTATATGTTCAGTGCGATGGGCTTCTACCCGGTAAACCCTGTATCGGGAGAATATCTATTGTGCGCGCCTCTGTTTGATCGTACATCTATAAAGGTTGGAGAAAAGAAAACCTTCGTAATAGAAACGAGCAAGGCATCCCCAGGCGCTGGGTTCATAAGATCGGTATTATGGAAGGGAAAGGAATATAACAAGAATTTTATTACCTACGAAATGATCAAAGCAGGTGGTACCCTGGTTATATACCTTCAGGAAAAACCAAACAAAAACTGGGGTACAGCAAGTATCTCCCATCCATATAGCCTATCCAGATAAACATGAAAATATTAAAAAAAATTACGTTTGCTGCTTTTTTTAGCGTGATGAATTTATTGCTTTTCGCTCAGGAAAAAATGCCGGATAAGGCCTTGGTATTTGGTTATTTTAAAAACAATGGCGAGGATGGCCTTCACATGGCATACAGCAAGGATGCCTTAAAATGGATAGCACTAAAAAATGACAGTAGCTTTTTGCTGCCCTCAGTTGGAAACGATAAACTGATGCGCGATCCCTGTATAGTAGTGGGTGGAGACGGGAAATTTCATATGGTGTGGACCGTAAGCTGGAAAGAGAGAGGAATAGGTTATGCAAGTTCTGAAGATTTGATCCATTGGTCTACCCAACAATACTTGCCGCTGATGGAGGGTGAAAAGGACGCCATGAATTCCTGGGCGCCGGAAATCAATTATGATCCGGTGTCGAAAAGATATTTGATCTATTGGGCTACGACCATCCCAGGTAAATTTCCACAAAGTGAGGTTAAAGGAGAAAAGAACCATCGCATATATTTGGTTTGGACAAAGGATTTTAAGCAATTTACCTCTCCTGAAATCCTCTATGATAAAGGATTTAATGTCATTGATGCCAGCATCCAAAAGAGTGGAAATAACTATATAATGTTTTTAAAGAATGAGACGAAAACCCCCGTTGCCGAAAAAAATATCCGCATTGCCTTTTCAAAAAGAATTGGAGGCCCTTACGGAAATCCGTCAAATCCTATTACGGGAAATTATTGGGCTGAAGGACCAACTGCAATCAAAAAAGAAGGAAAATGGATTGTATACTTCGATAAATACAATGATCATAAATATGGTGCAGTCACCTCTGCTGACCTGAAAAAGTGGAAGGATATTTCTGACCAGCTAATCATGCCAGAGGGAATAAGGCATGGAACGGTTTTCGAGGTGAGCGCCACGGTACTTGAAAAATTAATGAAACAATAATCTATCTGAAATGAAAGCTTTAATTACAATATTGATATGTTGCATGGTCGTTTGCGCTGGAAATACTGCTTCAGCTCAGCAGTTTGATACGATAAAAAATGGACTATCGCTTAGCCCGGTAATGGGATGGAGCAGTTGGAACACTTTTAAGAAAAACCCTACCGAGCAAGTTATCCGTGAAATTGCAGACGCTATGGTTGCCTCAGGATTGAAAGATGCCGGTTACCAATACGTAAATGTTGATGACTTCTGGTCACCTGGCAGGGACAGCAATGGGAAAATAATTGTCGATTCTGTCAAGTTTCCCTCTGGCATGAAGGCGCTTGCCGATTATATTCACAGTAAAGGTTTAAAAGCAGGTATTTACACCAATATTGGAGAGAAGGCAAATTATGAAACTTTGGCAAGCGGCGGCTTTTATGAATCCGACATGCAGCAGTTCGCCGATTGGGGATATGATTTCGTTAAGGTTGATGTGAACTTTGCCCCCGTAAGGACAGCAGAAGCTTATAGCAAGGAATTTGAAGCTGTAGCAAAGGCGATTTTGAAAACCGGCCGGCCTATGGTTTTTAGCATCTGCAACCAAGGTGGTCGTGAATACTGGACGTGGGCACCTAAACTGGGTAACAGCTGGCGTGTGGGACCGGATATTGATCACACACCCAAACAGAAAAGTCAGTGGGAAGGGGTAATGTACGAACTGGGCCTGTCTGCAGCCCACCCAGACATTGCTGGACCAGGACATTGGAATGATGCGGATATGATGCTTGTAGGCGTGGGAGATGATGGTGGGAGATTGACTGTGATGAACGATGAAGAAAGTAAAAGCCATTTTTCGCTTTGGTGTATGATCGCTTCTCCGCTTATGCTGGGAAATGATCTCCGTAGCATGCATAAAGGGACACTGGATATTTTAAAAAATACCGAACTGATAGCCATCAATCAGGATGTACTCGGTTATCAGGGCAGGATAGCCTACGAAGTATCGTCCGGACTGGAAGTTTGGCAAAAAAAGATCAAACAGGACGGCATTTCCAAAACAGCCATCTGCATGCTTAACCGTACTGATAAAACTGAAAAGATTACACTTGACCTCGATAAGATCGGTATTAAAGGAAGGCACAAGCTACGCGATCTTTGGTTGCACAAAGATCTGGGCAAAGTGAATAGGATTTACAAAAGGCTTGTCCCATCCCACGGTGTAGCCATGTTGTTTATCGAGTAGCTATGGATGGCTTAAATGCTCACATCGTTTTCAAAAGTCTCTATTACCAGAATCCAATAATGTGTTTTGCTCCATTACCTACGGGAGAACGCGCCATGGAAATGCGTTGCCCACTGGGTTGGGAAACAAAAATCAATGGCGCGGGTGTGATCATTGCCTGTTGCAAAACGCAGAAAAGTGAAGTGGTTATTTATTTTGAGCCTAATAAACAGATATACCGATCTCCCTTTTACAAGGAACACGAAGCTAATAAGCGGTGGATAAAAGAAATATTCAATCTTGCCCATCTGATCTTGCAAAAAGAGGCTGGCGTCGGTCTAAATTTTTATCTCGATTGTTCTACGGAGATACCGGATTTTGGAATTTCAGAATTTGCTGCCATTTCCTTTGGAACCCGCTTTTTGCTGGATGAACTCTTTAAAGATCAAAATTGTCAATACCAAAGCCATAAACAAAGAGTCTATAAATAAATTATGGAAAAAAAACAAATCGTCCTAACCGCGGATATTGGGGGTACGCACATTACCTCGGCCCAAGTAGATCTGTGCAACAGAAAGATTATCCCAGGAACTATATTGAGAAGTGAAATCAATTCCCTGGGTACTGCAGAAACCATTATAGACGAGATTAGCAACAATCTTAATGCTACTTTGTCTAAATGTTCTGCCATGATCCATGGAATTGGAATTGCAATGCCTGGACCAATGGACTATGACCTGGGAATCTGTAGGATCAGGGAACAGGGGAAATTTTTTTCCCTATATAATCTCGACCTCAAGGCGCTACTGGCAGAAAAGCTTTCTATCGAGATGCATAAAATCAATTTTATCAATGACGCTGCTGCTTTTTTGCAAGGAGAAATCTTTGCCGGTAGTCTGAAAAATTCTGAAAATTCTTTGGGAATAACTTTAGGTACCGGACTTGGTTCTGCGCATGCTGTAAAACAAAATGCGGAGGATTCAAACCTTTGGTGTATGCCGTTCCGTTCCGGTATAGCCGAAGACTATCTCTCCTCGAGATGGTTTATAGAGAGGTTTTATGAGTTGAGTGGGATAAGAGCAGTAAATGTTTATTCATTGATATCCTCCCAACGCAGTGCTACATTTTTGGATCAGCTTTTTTGTGAATTCAAAGTGAATCTAGCCCACTTCATTGATATGGTATGCAGTCAAAAAGAGGTGTCTTCTGTTGTCCTTGGTGGAAATATTTCTTTGGCTGAAGAATTTTTTGTTCGTGGAACAAAAGATATTTTGAAACATTATTATAAAAGAGAAGTAGCTGTTCAGCGCTCAAAATTGGGCGAAGAGGCAACGTTATTTGGCGCCGCAATGATCTGTTGTTAGTTTTGGAGTTATTTCTGCCGTTGAACACAGCAAAGATTTATCACCAACCCCGTCGCCGCAAATTTGCTATCAAAATCGGAGTCGATATAATATGATAAATTCTGGTAGACGATGAATGTTGAATACATTTTTTCCGGTATTTCCAGTCAATGTAATATTCTTTGGGAAATCCCATGTGTTTAAATCTTTTTTTACATTTTCCCGTTTATATATTATCCCGTCACATATTATGAAAGGAAAGATAAAAATCGAAGATTATTCCATTAAGGATATTATAGATTACCGGTCCCTATCATGGCCCAATTCCAGGGATTTTCTTTTCCTGACCGAAATACCAATGAAATTTGAGGCCGACTTTGTGCGTCCCGATTATTATTGTTTTGGAATGATTTCGCAAGGGCAGCTTGAAATGAATATTAATGGTAGATTTTATAACCTTTCTCCGAATACCATTATGATCTACAGACCTGGCCAACTTTGGAAAGTCGCCAGACTGGAGGAAGGAACAAAGGGAAACTTTATACTTTTTACAAAACGCTTCCTAGATTCTCTGAATGAGAATATATTTTCTTTAAAAAGGTATTCCTTTTTAAGTCATGGCATTCAGTCTGCTATAGAATTAAATAAGGTTGATTATGAAACTATCAAAAAACTCTTTGCAGAAATATTTTCAATATTCAGCCACCTTTCTGAACCCAGTTGGGAACCTGTAGCGCGTAACCTTACCTCGGCACTAATTTACGAGTGTGATAATGTTCTTTCCAGTTACATCAATGCTGGTGAAGTTGTCTCTAACAGAGAGGATGAACTGTTTGTTAAATTTAAACAGCTGCTGGCAGTTCATTTTAAAATAGATCGGAAACCTGATTTTTATGCCTCGCAATTGTGCATTACCGCTCATCATATGTATACTGTTATAAAAAAGAAAAGCGGTAAAACCCCGAGCCAACTTATTGGGGAAGAGGTGATGCGGGAAGCTAAGTATCAGGTAATGTATAGCCTGGCCAGCTTTGCTGCCATATCAAGTGATCTTAACTTCAGTGACCCATTTACATTTAGCAAATACTTTAAAAAAAATGCCGGATGCTCGCCGTTGCAATTCCGAAAGCATGGAGTTAACCAAGATAAATAAGTTGGAACTGGACATGTTAATGCACTTTACAGACATGGTCTCGGTTGATACGTTCATATAAATTTGATTTAATCAAATTATTGAAAGTATGAAACGATTAGATGGAAAAGTGGCCATTATCACAGGGGCTGCAAGAGGCATGGGGGAATCGCACGCCCGTACGTTTGTAGCAGAAGGCGCAAAAGTTATTTTAACAGATTTATCTGAAGCTGCAGGAAAAGCGCTGGCTGATGAACTTGGAGAAAATGCGATCTTTATTAAACATGACGCAACAGATCCCGAACAATGGGCAGAAGTGGTTAGGACAGGTGAAGAAAAATTTGGACTCATAAATATCCTGATCAACAACGCGGGTGTATTGGGGCCAATAGCTAAAACGGCCGATCTAAAAGAAGAAGATTACCTTAAGGTTTGCAGCATTAACCAACATGCAGCATTTTATGGTATGAAGGCAACATTGCCGTCGATGCTTAAGGCAGGAATTGGTTCTATTGTAAATATTTCTTCGATAGCCGGCATGGTGGCAAATTATGGGTTCCCGAGTTTGGCTTACGTGGCCAGTAAATTTGCAGTTAGGGGCATGACCAAGGCCACGGCCATTGAATATGGCCCGAACAACATTAGGGTAAATTCTGTCCACCCCGGTTTTATCAATACACCAATGATGGTTGAGGCAACCAATGAAGTTGGGGGCGATGCACTTGTTCAGATCCCTCTCGGTCGGTTGGCCCAGCCAAAAGAAGTTTCGAACCTTGTCTTATTCCTGGCCTCGGATGAATCTTCATACATTAGTGGTGCAGAACATGTTATTGATGCGGGTATGACCGCTCAATAAAGGGTTTATAACCAGACTGAAAAGTTTAATGGCAAATGGTTCAATAATCGTTTGCCATTTTTTGTTTACTATGGATTAAATTTAAGCGAATGGCCCTGGCGATACCAGATCGCCTAAATGAATATATGATTTGAGGAACAAAAAACTGACCGTTCCCAAAAGTTAATTTTAATTTAAGTGTTTTTTTAAAAGTAAGTTCGGGCCTTATCGATATTTCGCAATATTTGTTATGTTTGTAGTACATCTCCCTGAAACTTACTCATTTTCTTATCGTTTTTTTTATTGTCATCTGTATGGTGGAGCGTTCGGATCTGGATTTATGGCATTTGATCAAAGAAGGAGACAGCACCGTTTTCGAGGGAATCTATGGCCGCTATTTCGACGATCTCTATGAATATGGTTTTCGGTTCTGCAAGGACGAGTTTCTGGTGAAGGATAAGATTCAGGATATCTTTGTAAAGATATGGGCCAGGCGTAAACAGCTTGGAAATACAACCAATATCAAAGCATACTTATTCACCGCCCTGAGAAACAGTTTAAATGAGCAGCATCGAAATAATTCTCTGCATATGGTGATTCTTGACAAATTTAAAAAAGACATCCCGGTTTCCTTTTCCCTGGAATTCGAGCTTTTAAAAAAAGAAAATGATCAGCAAAGGCTGGAGAGACTTCATCAGGCTTTGAGCCAGCTTAGCGACCGCCAAAAAGAAATTATTTACTTGCGCTTTTTGCAGGACATTGATTATGATGAAGCAGCCGAAATAATGGGAATCACAACCAAAGCGGCATATAAGTTATCGGCCAGAGCTATAGATAGCCTTAAGAAGCTCGTTTCTGCCAGCGATAAGGAACTTTATCTCCTGCTTTTTCTGCTTCAAACTTCAAAATTGCTCCGATAGGAAGAATTATTTTCTGTTTTTTAAAATTTTTTAAAAATATTTTTAAACCGATGGGGTAAAATTTTCTTTTTATGCATTTATGGTTTAAATGACGGTTGAAAAAAGAACAATGCATCAGGATTACATCACATATTCCAAAGAGGACTTTCTAAACGATAGCTATTTCGTTAGGAGCGTGAAGTATCCTGACGCATCCTCTGAAACCTTCTGGCAAAAATATTTCAATCTCAGGCCCATAAATATTGCCGATTACAACCAGGCCCGACTGGAACTCGAATTCATCCTGGAATCGGCAATCAGGATCAGGCCCATATCTGGGGATCAGAACATTGTTTGGGAAAAGATTTCGATACAAATTCCTGTTGCGCAGAAGAGATTTGTAAGGATGGTTCAGATTAGGAATTTAAGTATCGCCGCATCGCTTTTGCTTATTGTGTCCGTTTCGGTTATGCTTTTACGTAAACAGTATTTTCAGCAAACATTCGAGATTGCTACACCTTTCGCCAAAACCCGGGAGGTCGTTCTGCCCGATTCGTCAAGGATTGTTCTGAATGCCAATTCAAACATTAAATATGCAGCACACTGGAAATCCGATCAGCCCAGAGAGATATGGCTCAATGGTGAGGCTTATTTTGAAGTGAAGCATATAAACAAAAATCCTAACCAGATTAAAAATAGCGAGCGCTTTATTGTACATACCAGTAAGCTGGATGTACAGGTACTTGGTACGGTTTTCAATGTGAAGGCCAGGGCCAGGGAGAACAGTGTGGTGCTGGTATCGGGAAAGGTTGCTGTAAAAATCTCCGGATCGGATGGCTGGCAGGTGCTGACACCAGGGCAATCATTCAATTATACGGTTGCCACCAATCAAAAAACTTTAGCTAATGTAGATCCGGCCATATTAACCGCATGGAAAGATCGCTCAGTAATATTGCCGTTAAATACCAGATTAAAAGATATTATCCCCCAACTCGAACAGAATTATGGTGTACACATAAGTCTTGAACAAGCGGAGATAGGAGATAGGGCTTTGGAGGGGACTCTGCCTTTAACCAACCAGGATAATCTGTTCTTTATCCTGAACAATGTATTGAAAATAGAGATTTCTCAGAAAGACAGTACATGGATTTTTAAACCCCAACAACCATAATTGCTTATAGATTAAAATCAACCTAACCAAACAACTAACATGACAAAATTTTTAAAAAGAAAGGGCAGCTTATTGCTCCTGGGACTTTTATTGTCTTTTTTTCAATATGCCAATGCGCAGAATAAAACTTTACCGATAACATTACGGGAGGCACTTCAACAGGTCGGTAAGCGATATAACGCCAAGCTGGTTTATGATCCGGGTATAATTGAAGGAAAACAAACTTCTGTAAATATCAAGGATTCCAAGCTTTCTCTTGAAGACCTGCTAAAAACAATCCTATATCCACAGAAGCTACTTTTTTTATATGTCGGCTCGAATAATTATGCCATTGTTAAGAGTAATGATCCCCAGTTTGGGAATGGATTTGAACTGCCTACCGATGCTACGGATCAGACGGGGAAAAATAATAAAACCATTATATCGGGTATTGTGACCGATAGTAGCGGAAATCCCTTAATTGGCGCAACGGTTATCCCTGAGGGGAGCAAGTCGGGTGCAATGACCAGTAGTGATGGAAGATTCACAGTTTCGGTAGGTCCAAGCAACAGGGCACTTCTGTTCAGCTATATTGGCATGGAACCTAAAAGATTACCTATTACCGGCAACGTTGTTAATGCCAGTCTATCTTATCTCGAAAACAGTTTACAGGAGGTACAGGTAGTATCGACCGGTTATGAAAAACTCCCTAAAGATCGGGCAACAGGTTCATTTGGTATCGTAACGGCAAAGGACATCGAAAAAACGCCATCGATAAACCTGATGGAAAGACTTGAAGGGAAAATACCAGGGGTGAAATTTGACGTGAGAAATAATAACATTAGCATTAGGGGGGTAAATGGTTACCGTGGGGCGCTGGGTTCGCAACCATTGATTGTAATTGACGGATTTCCAATGTTATCCGAATCTGACGGAAATCAGAAAATTACCAATGTGACCAATTCAACCTCAACTGGATTTGCGGTGTTATCGCGGTTAAATCCCAATGATATAGAATCTATTACTTTTTTGAAAGATGCCGCTGCTGCTTCAATATGGGGCCCTTCTGCCGCCAACGGTGTAATAGTGGTGGAGACCAAAAAAGGGAAGAAGAAAGAGCCATCAATCAACTTCACCGGAAATGTTGGTATTTCTGCACCGGTAAATTTGTCAAAGATCAATACCATGACCAGTGCGCAATATGTTGATCTGGAACAGGAGATGTTCGATAAGGGATATTTCGCTGATCCTTCAATATGGTCAAACGCTTATTACACTTTCAATACCAACCCCAATAACAGCGAAGCAACCGAATGGATGTGGAAAGTGAAACGTGGTACAGCTACGGCCGCACAACGTGATCAGGCACTTGCTGAAATTTCGGGCAGAAGTAACCATGCCCAGATCAATGATTACTTACTTCAAAAAGCAGTAACACAGCAATACAATCTTTCACTTTCAGGGGGAGGGGAAAACAGTACTTATTATATTTCCGCTAATTCGACAAACGATCGCCCTGTGTTTAAGTCAAACTACGCACAGAGCTATAATGTTGCTGCCAATATTACCAACGATTTTTTTAAGAAACGCATTAGTGTTACTGCTGGCATAAACTACAATACCACTTATAGCAAGTCCAACACTGCCACCAGTACAGCTTTAGGTACATCTACTTTAGGGCTTCGTCCATATGATATGTTGGTTGATGATGCTGGAAACAATATTAACCGTTACATCATGTTCAGGCCAGAGGTGATTGACAATTTTTCCGCTAAAGGATATCTGCCATGGACTTATAACGCTATCGATGAACTTAATTATTCAAACAGTATCGTAAAAGAAAACCGTATCCGTCTGAACGGGTCTGTAAAAGCCAGGATCACCTCGTGGGTAGATTTCAATGTTAGCGGAATTTATCAGAAAAATATCAGCGAAACAGGAAATATTGATGAACTGAACAGTTACAACACCAGAAACTTCTTAAATACCTATACAAGTCTGGTAAACAATAAGGCAGTGAGCAGCTTACCTCTTGGTGCAATCAACAGGCTCAGCAATTCCAATAGCAGTGACTATTCGGTAAGGGGGCAGTTTGATGTTCACAAAAACTGGAATGGTCAACACCAACTTAACGTTATTGCCGGCGCTGAAATCAGGGAAAGTAACAATACCGCCAATGGCCGCACACTATATGGGTTTGATGAAAGCACATACGCCTCAACATTCGTAAATGCAACCGGTCAGTTTGCCACAGTATATCCCTATACGCAAAGCCCGGGCTATTCCGATGGAACCATAACCATTGGCCGTAAGCGTTATCTGTCTTATTATTCCAATGCCGCTTATACATTTCAAAATAAATATACGCTTAGCGGCTCGGTGCGGTTTGATGATACCAGTATGCAGGGGGCCACGCGA
>NZ_DJDT01000301.1 GCF_002432345.1 Pedobacter sp. UBA5917 | reverse complement strand
CTTTTCACCACCTAAGTCACCTGAGTGCATCTTAGTTTTACTTTTTACTTGTTTAACCTTTGGACTTTAGTCTTTAAGCTTTTTCCTTACACCTTTTACCTTAGCTTAAGTGTTACAATGGTCATAATCGCCAGCATGATTCCGATAATCCAGAAACGTGTTACAATTTTGGCTTCATGATAACCTTTCTTCTGGTAGTGGTGGTGCAAAGGCGACATCAGGAAAATCCTGCGTCCTTCGCCAAATTTCTTTTTGGTATACTTAAAGTAGGACACCTGCATAATTACCGACACGAGTTCTACCAAAAACACACCGCATAAAATAGGGATCAACAGCTCCTTGCGGATCATGATGGCAAACGAGGCAATAATGCCCCCAATGGCCAAACTTCCTGTATCGCCCATAAAAATCTGCGCGGGATAAGAGTTATACCAAAGGAACCCCACACACGATCCCACAAATGCCCCTGCAAAAATCATCAGCTCCGCAGAGTTCGGGATGTACATAATGTTGAGGTAATCGGCCATAATGGTATTACCCGATACATAGGCCAAAATACCAAGGGTGATCCCGATCACTGCCGAAGTTCCCGTGGCCAGGCCATCAATTCCATCGGTAATGTTTGCACCGTTCGATACCGCCGTAATGATAAATACCGTTACAATAAGAAAGATGAAAAAGGCATATTTCTGATAATCGCCACCCAAAAATTTCAATACCTTAGCATAGTCGAACTCATTGTTCTTATAAAAAGGCATATTCGATTTGGTTGATTTTACATCCTGCGTATAATAAAAGGTTTCGCCTTTTTGACGCAACACCATGGGTACGGAAGAAGTACTTTTCACATCGTCCTGTACAGTTTCCCTTACCACAATATTTGGGTGAAAGTACATGGTAGAGCCAACAATTAAGCCTAAACCTACCTGGCCAACTACTTTAAAACGGCCTGCCAATCCTTCTTTATTCTTTTTGAAAACCTTGATATAATCGTCCAGGAAACCTACGGCGCCCATCCAGATGGTGGTAATGATCATCAGGATAACATAGATATTGGAAATATTGGCAAATAATAAAGTTGGGATGAGGATACCGAGCAAAATGATAATACCACCCATGGTAGGCGTACCCTGTTTCTGCATCTGGCCCTCTAAACCTAAATTCCTTACCGTTTCGCCTACCTGTTTTCTATGTAAAAAATCAATCAGCCTACGTCCATATACCGTAGTAATAATCAGCGACAGAATAATAGAAACCGAAGCACGGAAAGTGATGTACTGGAACAACCTCAATCCGGGAATATCGTAGTGCTTATGCAGGTATTCGAATAATAAATATAACATTAGCTGATTGGTTTTAGTTGTTCAAGTAAAATTTCTTTATCATCAAAATGGTTCCTTACACCATTAATTTCCTGGTATTTTTCGTGTCCTTTGCCTGCTACCAGGATAATATCTCCCGGTTTTGCCAAATGACACGCTGTTTTAATAGCTTCTCTTCTATCCAAAATGGACAAGGTTTTACGCTTGTTGGTTGGCGAAACACCTGCTTCCATTTCACTGATGATCGTTTGCGGATCTTCTGTACGTGGATTATCGGAAGTAAGGATTACTTTATCGCTCCAATCGCAGGCCACCTGTGCCATAATCGGGCGTTTGGTTTTATCCCGGTCGCCACCACAACCGATCACGGTAATTACCTGTTCGGTTCCTTTACGGATATTCGCAATGGTACTTAACACATTCTGTACAGCATCCGGAGTATGTGCGTAATCCACAATACCGATAATTTTATCCGCAGAAGTAATGTAATCGAACCTTCCTTCTGCGCCTGATAAACGGCTTAACAGAGTCAATACTTTTAATTTATCCTGCTCAAGCAATACTGCCGTTCCGTAAACCGCCAATAGGTTGTAAGCATTAAAAGAACCCACCAGTTTGAAGTATACATCTTCATTATCGATATCCAAATGGAGACCGCTGAACTGGTTTTCGATAATTTTTGCTTTAAAATCGGCCAGTTGTTTTAGCGCATAGGTTTTTTTATAGGCTTTGGTGTTCTGCAACATCACCATACCGTTTTTATCATCGATATTGGTTAACGCAAATGCAGATTTTGGCAATCCATCAAAAAAGGCCTTTTTAGCTTTTAAATAGGCATCGAAGGTTTTATGAAAATCCAAATGATCGTGTGTGATATTTGAAAATACCCCACCGGCAAATGTTAAGCCTTCTATACGGTGCTGTGATATCGCATGAGAACTCACTTCCATAAAACAGTAATCGCAACCTGCATCAACCATCTGCCGTAAAAGTTGGTTCAATGCAATTGGATTAGGCGTGGTATGTGTTGCCGTAACTACAGTATCATTGATATAATTTTCTACCGTTGATAACAGTCCGGTTTTATAGCCTAAATCTTTAAATAATTTAAAAAGAATGGTAGCGATAGTGGTTTTTCCGTTAGTTCCGGTAATGCCGATCAGTTTTAAATCAGCTGATGGATTTCCAAAATAATTACCAGCCATAATGCCCAGTGCCACAGACGTATTTTCTACTTTAACATAAGTAACCGTGTAATCGTCAATCTCAGGCAGATTTTCGCAGATAATTACACCCGCCCCCTGCTTAATGGTTTGTTCGATAAACTGATGACCATCTGCAAGCGTTCCAACTACAGCAAAGAAAACATCGTCTTTTACAACTTTACGCGAATCGAAATTAAGTGCGTTGATTTCCCTATCGGTTTTACCAACCAATTCTTTAATCGTTACGCCATAAAGTAAATCCTGTAATTGCATTTTTTTCTTATTATTTTAGTATCAAGCGGTGAATATCTAGTATCAAGACTTAAACTCTATACCTTAAACCTCTATACACTATTTTTTTAGTATCAAGTATTCAGAATGAAGTATCAAAACCTTAAGCCTTAAACCCTACACCATCTACCTTAATTCAATTCTATTTGTACGCCAGCTCCCTTACCCACCTTTGTTCCGGCGATAATGGATTGGCTGATTACTTTCCCTGAGCCTGAAACCTTTGTTTTTAAACCCGCATTACCCAAAAGGTATAATGCATCTTTAAGGCCCATCCCAGCCACGTTCGGCATTACACCTTTACGTTCGTTATTCTCCTGAAAAACTGTTCCGGCACTGGTATCTATAATGTTGTAATACTCCGATTTTGAAGCAAACAGCGGTTTAAAACCAAAGGCCCTGTACACTTTCTGCGTAGCCTTACTCTGTCCTGCCTTTGTTGGCGGATTACCTGTATTACCTACTAAACGCGTTGGCATATCGTTGTACATCTGCATATCACTCGCATAAATACGATCGGCAACTTCCCTGAAAACCGGCCCCGAAACTGTAGCGCCATAATAAGCACCTTTAGGATCGTTAATAACCACAATCATTGAGTATTTAGGTTTATCTGCAGGAAAATACCCTACAAAAGAAGCCTGGTATTGCTTTTTCCCTTTATAACCTTTATTCGCATCGGCAACCTGGGCTGTTCCGGTTTTACCGGCAATTTTATACAACGGGTTATAAACAATCTGTTTACCACTACCTTCGGTAACCACTCCTTCGAGCATACTTTTAATTTTGCTCAGGGTTACATCCGAGCAGATTTTATCGTTAACCACCCTTGCTTTAAACTGCTCAATCGGGTTACCCAGCCTTCTAATCTCTTTTACAAAAATTGGTGCTACCATTTTACCGTTGTTGGCTACCGCATTGTACATAACAAGCATTTTTAACGGCGTTAATTGCATCTCATAACCGTAAGCCATTTGCGGAAGGGTCATGTTTTTGTTCCAGCTTCTGTTCGATTTTGGATTTTTAACCACCGGCGTTGCCTCACCCGGAATCTGCAGATCCATTTTTTTATTCAGTTGCCAATCATACAAATGATCGGTAAATTTTATCGGATCGTTACCATAATGCGTATTGATCAGCTTCGCGATTGCAGCATTGGAAGAAGTTTCGAAAGCTTTTTTCGCAGTAACGGTTTCAATTTTTGGATGCGAATCGGTAATCAGTTTGCCCGGAATCTGATAATACCCTGTACCAATCATCGTATTGGTATCAATCAGCTTATCCTCCAAAAGCGCCATGTAAGAAGCCAGTTTAAAAGTCGAGCCCGGATCCTGGTTCCCTGCAATGGCATAATTAAACTGTTCTTTATAAACACCCTCTTCTACTTTAGAAAAATTAGCTACCGCACGCACTTCTCCTGTTGCTACCTCCATCACTATTACTGTACCATGATCGGCCTGCGATTTGATCAGTTGTTTTTCCAAAGCATTCTGGGCCAGATCCTGCATATTGATATCGATGGTAGAAATAATATCAGCCCCATCTTTTGGCGCCACCTCTGCCTCTTCGTTAACCGGGATATAAACACCACCGGCAATACGCTGCATCAGTCTTTTTCCGGTTTCACCATTAATATACTCCTGGTAAGCACCTTCTAAACCCACACCGTTTTTAACATTTTCGTTTTTATAACCAATGGTACGGGCAGCCAAAGCCTGGAACGGACGGATCCGTTTGTTCTGCTGAACAGCAATTAAACCACCACTATACCTACCAATGTTGTATAAAGGAAAAGTTCTAACGGTTTTAAGATCGGCATAACCCACTTTACGGTGGATCAATAAATAACGTGCACTATCCTGACGGCCTAAACGCAGGTAACGCGAATACTCTTTAGGACTTTTATCTTTAAAAAGCTGCGAAAGCCTATAACCTAGCGAATCTACTTTCTCATCAAAAATTTTATTATCGGCAATACCACCTGCAAACATATCCATACGCAGTTCGTACTCAGGCACCGAAGTAGCCAGTAAACTGCCATCGTTAGAATAGATGTTGCCACGGGTAGCCTCAACATTTACATACCGAGTAGAAAGACTATCAGCCATAGCTTTCCATTTTTTTCCCTGTACAAACTGCACCTGACCGAGGCGTAAAAACACCGCGAAAGCAAAAAGCACAATTAAGCCAAATGCCAGATATACACGAAGCAAGATGTTTGCCCTAATATTCATCGCTTTTAACAATTATTTTTTTTGGTGGTTCAATCAGTTCTTTTATCCCAAGGGTATCAACCTTTTTGGCAACCTCTGTTAGTTTACTTTTAAACATCAGGTCGGCCTTTAACGATTTATACTCCCATCGTAATTCTTTTACTTCTTTATTTAATTTATCAATACGGCGAACATTGTTTACCGCAAAGTGGCTGTTAGCAATGTATACCATTCCCAAAAAGGCCAGAAAACACAAAAAAGGCAGCGCATCAGTAGCAGCTTCCTTCGTTACCAGTCCATCATTAAAAAGCTTGCTGATGAATGAATTACTATCCATTTTTTCTTCAGCAGTTTTTGGCCGTTTGGGCGCAGCTTTCAGCTCTGGTTCGGGCCCAATCTCTTCTTCCTCTATCTCTTCCCTAAACCTGTTCATATCTTTTCGGCAATTCTAAGTTTCGCACTGCGGGCCCGGTTGTTCTGGGCAATCTCCTCATCAGTGGCAATAATCGCTTTGCGTGTAATTACATTAAATGGCTTTTGCTGGTTCCCAAAGAAATCCTTCTCTACCTCACCCTGGAATTTTCCTTTAGCCATAAAGTTTTTAACCGGCCTATCTTCCAATGAATGGTACGACATCACCACTAAATGACCTCCAGGCTTTAACACCTCGGCAGCCTGCTGCAAAAAATCTTCCAGCACCTGGATTTCGGCATTTACCTCGATACGCAGCGCCTGGAAAACCTGCGCCAGGTATTTATTCTCCTTTCCTTTCGGGATATAAGATGCGATAGCCGATTTTAAACTATTGATATCGGTAAAAGGCTGCTCCAAACGCGAAGTAACAATGGCACGCGCCAATGATTTTGCATTTTTCACCTCACCATAAATACCGAATATTTTATGCAGCTTATCTTCCGTATAGGTATTCAATATTTCTGCAGCAGTTAAATCGCGGTGTTGATCCATACGCATATCGAGATCAGCGTTATGACGGATAGAAAAACCACGTTGCGGCACATCAAACTGATGCGAAGAAACACCAAGATCAGCCAGGACACCATCTACCTGCCTGAAACCTTTTAAACGGAGGTTATTTTTTAAGAAACCAAAATTCTGATCGATAAAAATAAAACGGTCATCAGCCGGAACATTTGCCTGCGCATCAGGATCCTGATCAAACGCAATCAGTTTACCTTTGGGACCAAGATGCTTCAATATTTCTTTCGAGTGACCGCCGCCACCAAAAGTAACATCCACATACACACCATCAGGCTTAATATTTAAACCATCAATGCAGGGCTGCAACATTACGGGAACATGATAATTATTCGCCATCTGCACCTCCTTTCTTATCGCCCATTACTTTTTGAGCAAGGCTTGCAAAATTGGCCGGAACATCATCAAAAATATCTTCGTAAGATTTTTTATCCCATACCTCGATACGATCCAACTGACAGGCCAGCACCAGATCGCTACCGATACCGGCATACTCTACAAGCGATTTAGGCAAAAGCACACGGCCGGCAGCATCAAGCGAAAGCTCGGTTGCGCCACGAGTGAAAGCCCTAACAAAGGCACGGTTTTCCTGATCGTAAATATTAAGCTTGGCAAGATCGGCCACAACAGCATCCCAAACATTTTTAGGATAGATGACCAGATTTTTCTCGAAACCACGGTTGATAATGAGCCCATCATTTTCGGCATTAGGCAATTGTTTCTTAAGCGCAGCAGGTACCATAAGGCGGCCCTTTGCGTCAAGTTTACAATCGAATTCTCCTAAAAGTTGGGTCATAGTGGTATCTACACTTTTTATCTAGTGTAAAAGTAAAGAGTTCTACCACTTTTTACCACTTTTTACCACAAAAAAGTTTTCCACATCCTTTTTGTTACATAAACGGCTCCACAAGATAGTTAGAATTAAGCTTTCCGCATAACACACAAACCATTAAACACTGATAATTAGGTGATTAAAATAATTTCAAACAAAGTATCACATCAGCCCATTTTCGGCCATAATTTCGTGGTTTTTGCCCAAAAGCGCTCATTTATAGCTTTTAAAAAGTGGGAGAACCTCCCACTTTTCTTCCAATTTTTAACTTTTTCCATAAGAAAGCATAGCGCAGAGAGCATGGAATAATCCAGGAACGATTACGCAAACGTTTGACCGTTATTTTGTCTTTCTTTATCGGTTGTTTATCTCTAATTTGGATAAACAACCAACACAAATCTATAAATGATAACCAGATTCCTGAAATTTTCTTTGGTCTTAACCATGGCCGGTTCACTCTGCAACGCACAGGTAACATATAAAAACAACCTCTTGCAGAACAATATTATCCCAAAACCATTATCAATAAGCAGGGCCGATGGCAGATTCGAGCTCAAGCCAAATACCATAATTTATTACTCCAAAGATGCACTGGCACCTATTGGCGTATTTACAACCTTATTAAAAAGCAGCACTGGCATCAATTTCAAAACAGCGGCTCTAAAACAGGAAAAGCAGGGAATATTTTTTATCACCTCTGATACACTGAATAGTTTAGGCAACGAAGGTTATAAATTAAAGATTAGCACACAATCCATCCACGTTTATGCCAAAACAGGCGCGGGCATTTTTAACGCCACACAAACTTTAAGACAACTGTTTCCTATGCAGATTGAAGGTAAAATGGGCAAAACAAAATTAAACTGGAGCATTCCCTGCGGCGAAATTACCGATAAACCACGCTACAGCTGGCGCGGTTATATGCAGGACGTGAGCCGCACTTTTTATGGCCTTGATGTAATGAAGAAGTATATGGATGTAATGGCGCTTTACAAATTAAATGTACTCCATCTTCACTTAACCGACGATCAGGGCTGGCGCATCGAAATCAAAAAATACCCTAAACTTACCTCTCCACAAACCACGGTTTTTGATTCAAGCTCGAAACAACCTGCCGAAAGAAGCGGTTTTTATACACAGGATCAGATCCGCGAACTGGTAAAATATGCCGCAGCAAGGAATATCACTGTTATTCCCGAAATTGATGTTCCCGGACATTCATGGCCCACCATCCTGGCCTACCCTGAACTGGGCGTAAACCAAAACCGCAAACCCGATTATGTATTCCCGTTTTTAGATTCATGGTCGCATTGGGGCAATCAGTTTACACCGAATACTTTAGACCCAACAAGCGAAAAGGTTTACGCATTTTTGGACGGGGTATTTACAGAACTTGCCCAGTTATTCCCGGCCTCATACATCCATTTCGGCGGTGATGAGGTACGCCATGTACTATGGGAAAAGGAACCGCATGTGCAGGCTTTTATGAAAGAAAAATCGCTTAACAACACCAACGAACTGCAGAGCTACTTTGCAAGCAGGGTATCGGCCATTATTAAATCAAAAGGCAAAAAACCGATCGGCTGGAACGATATTTTAAGCGACAAGAAAAACCTGACGAAAGAAACAGCGATAATGTCATGGCTCGGTGACGAAGCCATTACTGATGCAGCCAAAAATGGCTTTTATGCTGTGGCCACCCCTACCGATCCTTTTTATTTCGACATTACCCAGGCCGACCGGAATGACGGTACAATGAGCGATCTGGCGTATGGCAATATCAACTCAATAGACAAAATATACAATTATGAGCCCGAAATCGGTTTAAGCCCTGAGGAAAGTAAATTTGTACTGGGTGTACAGGCCAACCAATGGACTGCAATTACCCAAGAGCTGAAAGACATGAACGTACAGAATTTCCCGAGGCTTTTGGCGCTTGCCGAAATAGGTTGGATACCAAAGGATGGACGTAATCTCGACGATTTCAAGGCTCGACTAGCCATCAATCAGAACCGTTTGGAAGCCTTAAAAATAGATTATTATAAACCCGGAGGATATATTACCGGTAAATGGAAGCCAGAACAGTTGAGCAATGATTACCAGAACATAGAATGGGAGGTGACCAAAAAAACTTATGCAAACGGCCGCATTGTTGCAGGTTTTTATTATACCAACGGTGCCAATTTTATGGAGATCAGGAAAGTTGAATTGTTGCAAGACGGAAAAGTTGTGGCCCAGGATGAACATACTGGAATTGCCGATAAATTTAGGGGAACACATAAAACGAAAAGCTTTTTATACCATTTACAGTTGAACAATTATAACCCAAAAGCAAAATATACCTTACGGGCAAGTGTAAAAGGTATTAATGGTACCGATAGCTACGGAAATTCCACTTATAATTTAAGTCCTTTTGACAGACTGAATGTGGTTGAGCCATAATGAAAGAGCTTTAACAGCTATACCATTAAATTTAACGATTTTATAATATACAACTATCACATAAGCTTAACAGTTTTTGATAACTTAGATCCACACCTTATGAAATACAAATGAAAAAAAATTACATCGCCCTACTTTTATTAAGTGGATTAGGCCTTTTCTCGTGCAAAAAAGATAAGATAACCCCAATAGTTCCCACTGTAAATTTCGGGATCAACCATGTAATAGATATCTACAACAGAACACAAATAGACAGCTCGGCCGTGATCAGGATATCAACTTACGAACAGCTTACATTGTCAAGTCTTGCAAAAAACAGCAACAGCTTAAAATGGGACCTGGGTAATGGCACTGTTTCCTCAAAAGATTCGCCAGTGCTATATTTTACAAAATCGGGGGTATATACCGTCAGTTTAACCGCCACATCAAGCACTGGTGAAGTGGTAACCGCATCAAAAAAAGTCCAGGTGTTAGATCGTGTACTGAAACTGGTGAGAATAAAAAACCTTTATTTTAATGGCAATTTTTCAACTTCTCCAAACTGGCCTTCTAATCAGGTTGCCAATGTACAGGCAGCAATAAAAAAGATAGGTATAAATGACTATCCTTCTTTCAGCAATGGCGATTATAATGGAGAATTCGTCTATCAATCTGCCCCCATACAAACAGTTTCTACTATAAATGCACCAATTGAAATACCGGTAAAGGAGAAGATTATCCTCGATATGGAGGCCCTTCAAAAGGGCAAATATGGCTTTCATATTTATGCTTCTGCTAATCAGGAAAAATACCTGCTTACTTCCAACTGGGGATCAGGTGTAGGTTATTCTTATTCGGGAAATATGATATCAAACTATTTTAATCTTAGCACCGGATTTAACGGGAACCAGATAGAGTTTATTTTCGCTTTTGAATAGATAAACAGTTTGCCGCCAAATTTTTATACCATTATGATAAGAATTTGGCAGCTACCTGTGGATGGCTATTTAATATCAGTTTCTTTTACCCAGCACTTTTCTAATCTGATCAACAACAATTTCAGGCTCGCTCGCCTGGATAATGTGTCCGCTTTTTTCTGCTTTAACCAACCAGCTATTGGTAGAAAGTTTTAAAAAATCTGCCTGTAGTTTTGCAACCAGATCCTGGTATTCCTTTTTAACCGATTCATCCTTAAAACCCTTTGTCAGGACAACTGATGTTCCGGTAATTACGGCAAAAGGCATTTCCCCAAACGGATTTACCTTTGCGGCATCTTCAAAATTAAGTTTATCATTTTGTTATTTTCATCATGATCTGGGGTTTGAGCTAAAACAAAGTCATCAACTTATTTAGACTCATTAAAAATAATTTGCATCAATGCAATTAAAACGATTTCTTTGCAGTTATAAAAAATCCTCTTACAAAAATTGCAGGCGGTAAAAACGCTCAAAAATGAAATCAAAAAACAATTCCAAAAGCTTAAACTGGGCAAAACATCAAAAAAGATGGTTTGGTAAATGGCACCTCTATCTTGGCATTATTGCCGGGGCAATTGTTGCCTTTGTGGGTGTTACCGGAAGCATCCTGGTTTTTCAGGACGATATAGACCGCGCCCTGAACCCAAATCTGTTTGATGTGATTGCGCAGCAACAAAAGATGCCGGTTGAGGAGATTGTTCCTTTGATCAAAAAGAATTACCCCAAATTAAAAATAGAATACCTGCTGCTGGGCGATGTAAAAAACCCGAACGAGGCTTATAGCATTATTAATGCAAAAACAGACGAACAGGTATTTATCAATCCCTATACCGGTAAAATAGGCGGAAAAAGAATATATACCAGTTCTTTTATCCGTGTGGTAACCGAACTGCACAGAACGCTGCTTATTCCTGTTGCCGGCAGGTACATCTGCGGTCTGGCCTCACTCTGCCTCTTAATCCTCACCATTTCAGGTCTGCGTTTATGGATCCCCAAGAAATGGAAGCAGTTAAAATCGGTACTCACGGTAAGGTTTAGCGGCTCCTTTAAAAGGCAGAATTACGACTGGCATAATTCGTTGGGTTTTTACTCCTCTCCCATTGTAGCCATATTAAGTTTAACCGGTTTTTCCATCACCTTTTCTACGCTGGTTATTCCCCTGTTATTCATATTGAGCGGAAAATCGCCACAGGGTGTTGCAGCATTATTGGGGGCGAAATCTGCCTGGCACGCGCAGGCTGTTCCTTTGCCCCTTAAAGATATCGCTGCCGCTGCAAAAGAGAAAATGCCAAATGCCTATATTGGTGGCATCGCTTTCCCTGCAGATAAGATGGGTACTTATCGCCTGGATATGATAAGCGGAAACCTGCCAAAGGTTGGAAAAAGAGAAATGCTCGTAGTTGATCAATATACTGCCAAAACATTATTGAACAGCCGTCAGGATTTCCCGAATGTGGGCAATGCTTATTTGAGCTGGTTAACGCCGATCCATTACGGCAGTTTCGGTGGCAGACCTACACAGGTAATCGCTATTATTGCCGGTTTGATTCCTTTAGCACTTTTCATTACCGGATTTATTATCTGGTGGCCACGTTATAAAAAACAGAAGAAAGGTAAAAAACGTAAAACAAAAGAACCAACGCCTGATGAACAGGCCGAGGCTATTATAATAGAAAAAGAGACAAAACCAGCGATCATTAAAACACCGCTACCTAAATTGGGAAGATATTTCCTCATCAATTTTAAATCAGGTTTTAAATATGCGTTGATTATCCTATTGATCAGTTTTGTAATGGGCGCACTTTATGGTCTTCCTTCGGGCATTATTATTCAGCCAGCTGTTTTTGTAGTGGCATTTAGCTGTGTAATGGTCTGTCTAAATTTTATATGCGCTTTGTTGTCAGAATTATTTAATATCCTGTTCTTATTGCCATTTAAGAAAGGTAGCCATAAAGTAACGCGGTATTTTGCACTGTCTACCGCATTTCTGGTATGTTATGTTGCGGTTTATGTGGTGTTGCTGAATACGGGGTTTGAGTTTTTTTAGGCAATGATTCACTTCCCTCGTTCCGTCATTTCGACCGGAGTGAAACGAAGTGGAGAAATCTATTCCAGATATTTAAATTCTTAGTCGTCACCCTGAATTTATTTCAGGGTCTATTTGACTGGAAAGATGCTGAAATAAATTCAGCATGACGATCGCATTATAAAACGATCATTTGGAATAAACAGAATTGAACTAAGGTTATCACAACAAAGGCCCTGCAAACATCGTCTGCAAGGCCTTTTTAATATTTAGCGCTATTATTTAGCCATTAATAGCCTTAACACCTGGTAATTCTTTACCTTCCATATATTCGAGTAAAGCACCACCACCTGTAGAAACATAGCTTACTTCATCTTCTAAACCAAATTTAGCAATCGCAGCAGCCGAATCGCCACCACCGATCAATGAGAATGCACCGTTATCTTTGGTTGCGGCCACAACTGCATCAGCAACTGCTTTGGTACCTACCTGGAAGCTTTCCATTTCGAAAACACCCATTGGACCGTTCCACAATAAAGTTTTAGAGTTTTTAATTACCTCCTGAAATAAAGCAGCTGATTTAGGACCGATATCAAGTCCCATCCAATCTGCAGGAATCTGACCAGAAGTAACGTCTTTTTTATCTGCATCATTGGCAAAACGATCCGCAATTACGGTATCAACCGGTAAAATCAGGTTTACACCCTTAGCTTTTGCTTTTTCGATCAGCTCTAAAGAAAGTTCCTGCTTATCTGCCTCTAATAAAGAAGTACCGATTTCGCCACCCTGTGCTTTGGCAAAAGTATAGGCCATACCACCACCGATGATCAGGTTATCCACTTTCTCCAATAATTTCTCGATCAAAAGAATTTTATCAGATACTTTGGCACCGCCCATAATGGCTGTAAAAGGTCTTTCTGCATGGTTTAAAATTTTCTCCGCATTTTCTACTTCCGAAGCCATTAAATAACCGAAGTATTTCGCATTAGGGAAAAACTGTGCAATAATCGAAGTTGAAGCATGTGCACGGTGTGCAGTACCAAAAGCATCGTTAACATAAACATCGCCCAATTTTGATAATTTTTCGGCAAAGGCAACATCACCTTTTTCTTCTTCCTTATAGAAACGAAGATTTTCCAACAGTAAAATCTCGCCCGGTTTTAAATCTGCAGCCTGTTTTACAGCGCTTTCGCCGATACAGTCATCAGCAAATTTCACTTCAACACCTGTTAAAGCAGATAAATCGGTTAAGATGTGTTTTAAAGAATATTTATCGGTAGGTCCATCTTTCGGACGGCCCAAGTGCGACATTAAGATCACCGAACCACCATCTTTTAAGATTTTAGAAATGGTTGGTAAGGCAGCCCTGATTCTTTTGTCGTCGGTAATTTTAAATTCATCATCCAAAGGCACGTTAAAATCAACCCTGATCAGGGCTTTCTGGTCTTTAAAGTCGAATTGGTCAATAGTATTCATGTTAATTATTTTGATTTTAAGTTTAATTTCATTTCATAGTGGAAACCGATCCCAGGGATATCAAATTCGGGTGATTCGGTGGTAAAACCGATTTTTTTATAAAAAGCGGCTGCTGTTGAGCGGGCATTGCACCATAAATAATCGGTATTGTACTCTTTCAGGTAATCGATGGCAAAAGTAACCAGTGCGGCACCATAACCCTGTCCGCCGGCGTCGGGATGTGTAGCCATGCCACGGAGCTGATAGCCCTCTCCCTCTTCAGGAAAAAAATCATTGCGCATAAATGTGGCAATGGATTTTATTTCTCCATCTTTCAAAAAACCCAGGTGAAAGGTATCGTAAGCCAGATCGCCATCAAAAACGCATTCGCTGAATGGTTTGCCGTTGCGTAAAACCAGGCTTCTTAAAGGTAGAACTTCTTCAGGAAGAATAAATTTGACCATATCTTTTTTATCAGTTAGCTCATACCTGTTCTCAGGATATTGCTATAGAGTGCGCCGCAAACGTTTGCAAAGTTAACAAAGCAATTGAAACGCTATAATAATAATGGATAGAATTGCTAACATTTTAGGAACATCCTGTTTAAAGCACTTATTTATTTCCAAGTTTTGGGAGCGACTGCCACCAGGCCAATAACTTCTTTTTTAATTCTGCTGTTGTTTTTTGCTCAGCCGCTGCCAGGTTGTTGCTTTCTTTTTTATCCTTATTGATATTATAAAGCTGGATATCGCTACCGTTACTGTTCATCAACAGTTTCCATTCACCCGAGCGGATGGCAAGGTTAGGGCTCTTATCAATCGGCCTGGGGTATTTAAAGGCAATATCGTTACGGCCGTACTCCCAGAACATCTCCTTATTTCTTGCTGAGGGTTTTCCCATCAGAACCCTGCTCCTGTCCAATCCATCTCCGTTATAACCCGAAGACAGATTAATGCCGGCCATTTTAGCCAGTGAAGGTAAGAGATCCACTGCACTTACAACCGATTGATCGTCGGTTTTGTCTTCTATAATGTGCCCGGGCCAGCTGATGATAAACGGCATCCTGGTTCCTCCCTCATAAAGGGATAATTTTGATCCCCTTAAACCTTCGGCCCTGCTCCCCCTGAAACTCGGCAAAGGACCATTATCGCTGGTGAAGATGATAATGGTATTTTTATCGGCACCCATTTGTTTTAATCCATCCAAAAGCCGCCCGATCTGAAGGTCATATTCTTTCAAAACCAGCTTAAAAGCGGCCTCCTCTTCAGGATTCATTGGAAATTTACCAGTATATTCTGTTTCTGTGCGGGGTACCCATGGGGTGTGCACATCATCAGGCCAAAGATTTATAAAGCAGGGCTGATTTGGGTGCTGTTTTAAAAATTGAAGGGTTTTATCCACAAAATATTTGGTGCGGTCCCAACGTTTAATGCTGTCCTTATCAGACCATATCCAATCTGTAGCGGTAATGGCCGGATCAGGGTCAGGACTTTCGTATGTACTGGCATGCGCATCAAAGCCATATTGTTCAAATCCAGGGGCATTTTTAACATCACGTCCACCGCCTAAATGCCATTTGCCGAAATGCCCCGTCGCATATCCCGCAGCTTTAAAAACTTTTGCCATGGTAGGTGCTGTTGGATCAAGAAAATCGGCCTGTTGGGCATTCTGATTGTGTTTTCTATTATCGAGATAAGTGCTAAAATTCCACCTGGCGGGATACATACCGGTAAGCATCCCTGCCCTCGATGGCGAACATATCGGCGCCGCACTATAATACTGGGTAAGCTTTAAACCGTTCTTCGCAATCCTATCAATGTTGGGAGTGGGAACAAATTTACCCCCAAATGCGCCCACATCGCTATAACCCATATCATCGGTAAGGATAATGATAATATTCGGCGCTTTCGGATCTGAACTTTTAGTGGTTTGAGCATCTGCTTTTACTGCTAGTATTGAAAGTAAAAAGCTTAAAGCGATGAGAAGAATAGGTTTATTCATATTTTTTAATCAAAACAGTAAACTACCAAATCTATAGAATTAACTTTTACGATAATGTAATGAATTGGATAGATATAACCCCATAAGCATTACAAAGTTTAAACAGAAGGCCGTATTGATTGTTGAACCATAAGTTGAATATGGTTATGAAAGAAGAAAACATAAAAACAGCAGCAAGGATTTTGTTGGGTGCAGGTTTGATTGCTGCCGGAATTGGGCATTTAACTTTTGCCCGCAAGGCTTTTCGCGCACAGGTGCCCAATTGGGTTCCGCTCAAAAAAGACGACACAGTTGTATACTCCGGACTAGTCGAAATCGCATTGGGTACAGCATTGATTACAGCATCCAAACAAGATGAAGCTTTGGTAGGCAAAATTGCTGCCGGCTTATTTATCAGCGTATTTCCGGGAAATATTGCACAATTTACCCATAAACGCAGCGCATTTGGACTTAATACAGATGGCAGACGTTTTTTACGTCTGTTTTTTCAACCCGTACTGGTATACTGGGCATTAAAATCGACCCAAAAATCTAAAATTAATCTATAGAAAGTGCTTCGATTTTTCTTACTACATCGATTAAACGGCTGCTGTAACCATACTCGTTATCGTACCAGCCCACTACCTTAACCAGATCGCCAACAATTGAAGTTAGCAATGAATCGAATATGCACGAATGTGGATTATCTATGATATCGATAGAAACAATTGGATCTTCGGTATACTCAATCAGGTTTTTAAGGTCGTTTTCGGCAGCCTCTTTAAATGCCGCGTTAATTTCCTGAATGGTTGTTTTCTTTTTTAACAAACAGGTAAAATCGGTTAACGATCCGTTTAAAACCGGAACCCTGATACCTGCTCCACCTAAACGGCCATCAAGTTCAGGAAAAATATGTGTTATTGCTTTAGCAGCTCCTGTTGTGGTTGGAATAATGGATGAGGAAGCCGCTCTTGCCCTGCGCAGATCTTTATGGTTGGCATCGTGCAGGTTCTGATCGCCCGTCATAGAGTGTATGGTAGTGATATATCCCTCTTCTACCCCCCAATTATCGTTTAGGATTTTAATCATTGGTGCAATATTGTTGGTAGTGCAGCTTGCGTTTGATAAAATCGGGCTTTTCAGATCAATCTGATCATCGTTAACGCCCAATACCACCATTGGGATATCATCTGCAGCAGGGGCAGAAATAAGCACCTGTTTTGCGCCTGAGGTAATGTGTTTTTCGGCGGCCTGCCTGGTTAGGTTTTTGCCGGTACAATCAACCACTACATCAACCCTCAGGGCCGACCATGGTAATTCGTCTGCCTCTTTAATGGCAAATACCGGGATAGAAAGCTGGTCGATAACCAGTGCATCGGGTTTGGCCGAAACCCCACCGGCATATACACCGTGTACGGTATCGTACTTAAACAAATGGGCCATCGTTTTTGCATCTGCCAGATCGTTGATGGCAACTACTTCGAAACCTTCGGCCAATGCCAAACGTAAAAATGTTCTTCCTATTCTACCAAAACCATTTATTGCCAGCCTCATTGTATATAAAAATTAGAGCGCAAAATTAGTATTTATTTATGAAAGCAGAACGCTTATGATATAAGATGGAAAAGGCATGATAAAAGTGCGTTAAAACACAAAAAACAGCTTTAAGAGCACTAATTATTACTGCTTTTTGATTTCCTTCGCAGGGCAAGTGTAAGTGTGCTGTTAAAGATTATACAGATGCCGATAATAAATAAAATCAACACAAAATTTCCCATTTCCTGGAGTAAAATAGTGGCAGCCAAAATCAGCAGGTTAAAACCCAGGGTGGCACCAACGATCCAACTTGGTGTTAAACCAATTCTTTCTAAACGATGGTGGATGTGGTTCCGGTCGCCCTTAAACGGCGAATGGCCTTTAAGTATCCTTACTGTAAAAACCCTTAAAGAATCGAATATGGGCACAATTAAAATCGATACAGCAATTGCCGGTGCTGAATAAAAGGCCGGATGGTTTTTACCAGTAAACTTATTAAGCTCAATAAATTTAATGGCCAGCGCGGCAGAAATCAATCCTATGATCAAAGCGCCTGTATCGCCCATAAATATTTTGGCGGGAAACCAGTTGTATTTCAAAAACCCACCGATAGCCCCGGCCAGTGCAAAAGCGATAAAAGCATAAGGAATCTGGCCCATCAGCGAAAACAGTACGCCAAAAGTTAAACTGGTAAAAATTCCAATTCCTCCTGCCAATCCATCTATTCCATCGATCAGGTTAAAAGCATTGTTCAAAAAAATGATCAGTGCGATAGAAAAAAGACCGCCCCACAATGGCGGCATGTTACCGATACCCAGTACGCCATATAAGCTGGTTAAGCAGAAAGCACCAAAAAAAACAAGAATAAAGGCAACAATAATCTGAAGAACAAATTTAGTACTCGTATTGGTACCGTAAACATCGTCTTTTAAACCCAATGCAGCCAGGATCATGCAGGAGGCGATCACAAAATTGGCTTCTTTAAAATTGATGATCGATGAAAAAAGCAATATACTGATGATAAAACTACCAACAATAGCCAAGCCGCCCAAACGCGAAATGTTGCGTTTATGATTTTTGCGATAGAGGTCGTTCTTATCAAAAAGCCCGTATTTTAAAGAGGTAAATATTACACTCGGAATACTGATAATCACCATAGAAAAAGCCAAAATAAAAATGGCAATGTAAAAATAGATGGGATTGGTATGCAGGATATGCTCTAACACGTTTTTTCTCAGACTTAAGGCAAATATAGCTATAGTAAAACAAACTAAGTTGGCGCAACAAATGTTTAACATGACATAAATCAAGCTCAGCGCAGTCAAACAGCCTAAAACTGATTAAGTTTACTTAGCTTTTTCTTAAGTAAAACCAACATTGCATTGGGTATATTATTTCTTTTCAAAGCTTTATAATCATTGATTAAAGCAGATATTCTGCTATTAAAAGACTGGTTGCTAAGCCCTCCAATGCGCATATTTACCATCAGCATGGGTAAATATTCCGCTCTGATTTTATGGGTATAAAAATAACGCAATATTAATTCGTAATCGGCTGCCGTTCCCAAATCCAGAGCATAAGTGCCATATTGATCAAAAAGTTCTCTTTTTAGGTATAAAGTTGGGTGTGCCGGCATCCATCCTTTTTTAAGGTCGTGGTAAGTTGTTTGCTTAGACCGCCATTTCCTTATTACTTTATAATTTGTTGGATGAATATAATCCAGATCGCCGTAAATTCCATCAATTGCTGGATTAGCTGAAAAAGCCGAGGCTACCTTGCCTAATATATCGGCACTGGCCAGCATATCATCGGCATTTAAAATCCCAACTATTTCTCCGGTTGATTGCCGGATACCTTTATTAATTGCATCGTAAAGCCCCTTATCTTTCTCTGAAACAAAATAATCAATGTGCGATCGGTTTTGATTAATAATGTCCAATGTTTTATCGGTAGATCCACCATCAATTACCAGATACTCTATATCAGGATGGTTCTGCGCTATTATGGAGTTAAAACATTCCTGCAGAAATGCTTCACCATTATAAACTACGGTGATTAGGGATATTTTCATGATGACCAAACGGGATTCTTTGGCTTTTTGGGATTAGGGATAAAAAAACTGTGGTAAAGATAGAGAATTGAAATACTAACCTGAACAATTAACTTTTAAATACCATAAAATTGATGAGTTATAGTTTATTTCTTCTTCTGATGACGAAAATGCCGAGGAGGCCTGCGGCAGTGGCGAGGGGCCATGAGTAGTCGTCGAGGTTGCAATTGATTATCGAACTATAGGTTACTTCTACTCCATTACTATTTCCCAATATCACAATACCTAATGGCGCTGTTCCATTCCCACATCTCTGCCCTGGAGGACCAGTAGTTACCCACCCCGGGCAGCTACCTACAGAGGTAGAATATGACTGGTTCACATCATAAACAGGTATTAGCAAACCTAGAGGTAAAGTTAATACTGCGGTACCAATTTGTGGGTGATACACCCTACCAGCAATTAAACAACCGGTTTGAGCCTTACCAATTGCATTAAAAAAAAGGAGGAATAATAGTATTAGCTTAACAGCCTTCATGTATCATCTTAATATTGATACACTAAGTTACCGCCTTTACAAACTAAAGTCTACGTTCGTTTTGTTCAAGTATTTATGATAAATATAACTATTCATCCCGCTTTTAATCTCCTCGCAAGTTGTATCGCGTTATTTATATAGAACCTTTGTAAGGTAATTAACACATAAAATTTTCTGTTTACTCTAAACTATCTGTAATTATTTTGAACTTTTTTACAAAAATAAAGTAATTTGTTTTGTACGATACATCATAAATACAACTGCTATGCTAGAAAAAGCCATTACCCCCCATAACCCATCGTCAACTGGCAGATTGTTTGGTGTGGTACCGCAATACTCGCTTTTCTTATACGTAAATTTTATATAAGCACCACCATCATTTATCAAAGCTCCACCTAGAGAATTAGAAGTAACACAACTATTGTAAGTTATCGAATTTACAGGATCATAAATCCGGCCAGTAGGAACATAAAAATCATTCAGACCACCACAAACGTAAGGACTATTATAATTCCTAACAACAACTGCCCCTGTTTTCTTATAGTAACGCATGAAAGAACCATTGGGTGTTTGAGCGTAACCTAAATATTCGGTATAAATTGTGTTGCCTGTATCACAACCTTCATTAGGCACATCACCATAGCAAATGCTACAAATTAGCATTAGCCACACCGCTAATGCTATTTTAAAAAAACTCATAAATAGACGACTTAATATTATTTAGTAGTATTTATACTACTATTTCGCACAAAAATTGTAAAATAAATACAATCATTTATTAGGAGTTTGGAGTTTTGTTTTTTCTATGACGTGAATTTGATGATAGGTTAAAAGGCTCTAAAACAACAAAAACCATTGATATAAATCAATGGTTTTAAAAAAAACAACTTATACAGTGGTTTAAAGGAACATAAAAAAAATAAAGCTTTTCCTTTTAAAGAATTATTTGAGGAAAATCCGCAATAAAATCAGTTGATAATTATCATGAACAAAATGAACAATTAAATAATCATTATCCAATAAGGAATTTATTTCTTGTTAAAAAAAAGCCGCTAATCAATATAAAAGGAAAGAGGTATCCTAAATGATCATCCAAAGGGCAATTTACGTAGAAGAAATTCACCAATGTACCAGTAGCAGACTGATAATTCGTCCTTGTTGAATTAATATAGCAAGGCGAAGGCGAAGTTGTTGTATATTTGACACAGTAAACCGAGCTCCTGATTATTCTGCTTGATTCAGACACATGAGAATATTGGGGACCTCCATTTGGTCCGGTTCCTGTTGTCCTGTTAATATAAATAAAATCTGAGAAATCTGATAAACAACCAACATCTGCAACACAAAAATTAGTATAAAAACAACTTACGAGGAATATAAGATATACCTTTAACTTCATGAATGACTCACCGGGGGACGACTACCGATGAACAAAATTAACAGGATAAATCTATTTATACTAAAAAAACTACTTTATCATACAAAATTATACTTTTATGTACTTATTTATGAGTATATAAAAATAAATCTACAAACAACGAACCTTTTAATTTTGGTATAAAAAAAGAAATAGTTAACTACGAAAACATTGATATGGCATACTTTCTACGAATAGAATTAATACTCAAAAAACTTACTGGAAATATCAACATCCATAACCAGTTGTCAATAGGGCAATTAGCAACGCTAAAAGTACTTTTAATCCCATTATAATAACAAGTGCCAAAACACAAGTAATAAACCCTACAATTTACAACCGTACCGTTGTTACATCTGGCTCCAACACTGTATGAATTACCATAAAAAGAATAATTGGTTGGCGACGGATTGCCAATACTTGTGTCAGTGTAAATATCACCATTATACAAACACCCTGTGTAGCTTTGGGCAAAAGATTTGCTGCAAAGTCCGAATAAAATTAACACTAACCAAATTACTCTTTTCATCATATATAACTACCTGTCAGGCGTCAAAGCCAAACAAAAACAGCTCAAATATGTAAGCATATGATTACAAAAAATATGATTATTGATAATTATCACGCTGTATATTTTTTTTAACAAACTAAATCATACAAGCTATATCGATTTGGTTATCAGAGGCATTTTTAAAAAAAATACAATATTTCCCATATGGTAATAATACTCAACATGTTATGCCTGCATAGATAAATATTAGAAGGATCACAATAAAATATGTTATTTTTTTAAGTGTTTAGAAAACGTATTTTTGCAAAAGATATGTGTGGAAGTTTAGTCGCATAAACGTATCTTTAAGATTATGATCCCTTATAAATATTCCTCTTCATTTGCTTTATACCTCATTTTTTTTTGTTTGATTTTGTCAAGCTGCTCGGTACGTAAGCAACGCACACTATTTAATGCTCCCAGCGATATTGTTACCGATACTATTAAACAGGTTTATGTGGTAAACGACCAGGGCATTAGTGATGGATATTATAAAATAAAAGTGAATGATCAATTGGCTATCCGGAACGTACAAAATTTCGAGTTTGGGGCTACAACAAATCAGGCCAATAGCAGCACAGCCACAAGTAGTACAAATCAAAATGCAAGCAGTGGCAGCATCCAAAATGTACTATCCTATCCTGTAGAATTAGATGGAACAGTTAATTTACCGGCTATAGGGAAAGTTCCGGTAGAGGGGCTTACCCGTAGAGATGCAGCAGCAAAAATACAGAACCTCTACAAAACCAAACTGTTAAAAGATCCAATTATTGAGCTGAGCGTGGTTAACTTAAAAGTTACGCTGTTGGGCGAATTTAACAAACAGGGCAATTTTTTCATCGAAAAAGAAAATACAACCCTTATCGATATCATCGGAGATGCCGGTGGCATTACCAAAACAGCAGATCCTAAAACCCTAAAAATTATTAGGGGCGACCGGGCGAACCCTGAGATTATTTATGTTAATTTAAACGATATTAACAGTTTGGCAAGCAAAAAACTGATATTACAGAACCACGATATTATTGTGCTCCAACCAACAAAGAGTTCGGCAACGAGCGACAGACTACAGAGTATTAACAATATATTACAGCCACTTTTAGTTGTAGTAAACCTGGGTGTACTGATATTTACCCTAACCAGATAGCTGTTTTTGTTTAATCTTTAGAAGATTATTAACCCGGCATTTTACCAACTATAGCGCAACTAATACAAAGCTACGGCACCAGGCAACTATCAAATTGTATAACCCTAAATAAAATGATGTCTATTGTTAATTAATGTAATAAATCGTTGATTTTCATCAAACAAAAGTGAGCCACATTCACAATAAAAATAATTTCTTTTAAAAAATTGGGGTTATCTTTATAAATTAATTATAAAGGCACCAAACGTTAAAAACAACATACATTGACAGAGTTAGGGCAAGAGAAAAAGGCTGTTAGCCAAAGTATTGATTTTTATAAGATTTTCAAGGTATTTTTAAGTCGCTGGTATTGGATTGCCGGTACCGTTATCATAGCACTTTGCATAGCCAAGCTTTACCTTTGGTACACACCTCCGGTTTTCCAAACCGGGGCATCATTAAAGTTAGAGGATAGTAACCCTTCGGTAAGCACAAGTGGACAGATGCCGATGCAAAACTATAGTTACACGGATAAGATACAGGCCGAAAGTTTTACGATACGTAGTAACGAGGTAATTTTGAATGCAGTTAAAACACTTGATTATAAGATCAGTTACTACCTAAAAGGACGTATACGTACAACTGAACTGTATCCGGATGTTCCTTTTGTAATCGAAATCATCAAGCAGGATAGCGTTAACTTCTCCCGCTCCCTTTATGCTGTAAGTGGGCTTGACGAGCAACATTTTGAACTCTCTGTTGCAGATAATAAAGATCAAAAATTCACCTATCGTTATGGCCAGGATATCAATATGGGGAACATGGTTTTCCGCATCAAAGATAAAGTTCCCTTAAAAAGTATTTATCAATTCAAGTTTAACAGTAAGGAAGATTTTATAGGGCGGGCAATGGGCGGGCTCAACATAGGCGAAGCAGCACGTTTCACTAATGTAATGGGGCTAAGCCAGACAGACGGTAATGCGGTTTTTGCTGCCGATATCTTAAATGCCATCATGAAAGAATATGTTAAATATGATGTAATCCAAAGAAGAAGATCGGCTAGGCAAACGGTAGATTTTATTGATAACCAATTGGGCTTTATTGATACACAGGCAGGTAAATCAGGTAGTACCCTAGCAGATTATAAAACCAGAAACAAGATCTTGGATATGGGTTCTTCTACTACCATGACAGTAGGAAAGCTTGCCGATTTTGAAAAACAAAAGACAGGGCTCAACCTGAAGTTATTAGGTATAAAACAATTAGAAGATCAGATTAACAACAACCGCAGCAAAGTTGAAATTGGTGTCGATTTAGAAGGCGAACTCAGTACCGGTTTGGGCACACTGGTTACCCAACTAAACGCCCTATTAATAAACAGGGAGGCAAAACTCACTCAATTTACCCCCGAATCTCAACCCGTTAAACAGATAGAACAACAGATTGCCAATGTTAAGTCGAGCATCCGCAATAGCATTTCGGGCATGCGGAAAAACAATGAAGCCACAATAAGGTACGTAGACGCTCAGATTGCCGGTGTAAACCAAAGCATAGGTACCATCCCGGTAAAGGAGCAAAACTTTGTAAAACTTCAAACCAATTTCGAAGTCAACAATAAAGTACGTTCCTATTTATCTGAAAAAAAATTAGAAGCAGAAATGAATGCGGCCGCAATTGTACCCGGTGCATCAATCGTTAACCCAGCATACCCTTCTTATTATGCCATCTCGCCCAACAGTAATAAGATTTATAGCATGGCGTTAATGTTAGGCTTAGCTTCGGGTTTTGGCTTAATTCTGTTGGTACGCTTTTTAAACCCTTATATTTATGATAAGGAAACGGTAGAGGGGCTTACACATACGCCAATTATAGGCGTTATCCGTAAATTTCCCGACTTTATTGATCAGGATAGCAGGCAGGCCTTATCATTGTCGAGACCGAAATCGGTATTTGCCGAATCTGTACGTTCTGTGCGTACCAACCTAAGCTTTTTGGCAAGCCATAAAGAAAGTAAGGTTATTTGCGTTACTTCAGAAATATCTGGTGAAGGAAAATCGTTTGTAACCATTAACCTGGCCAGCACCCTTGCGCTGATAGAAAAACGGGTAATTTTAATTGCAGCCGACTTACGTAAATCGAAATTGCATAAAGCTTTTGGTAGCGACAACAAAAAAGGCCTCAGCTCTATATTATCCGGTCAGGTAACATTTGAAGAGGCTATGATCCATGATGAAGTACATCACATCGATTTTATTCCTTCAGGTCCGGTTCCACCAAATCCGTCAGAATTATTGCATACCGAGGCCATGAAAGAACTATTAAAAAAACTGGAGGGCCTTTACGATTATGTCCTGGTAGATACCGCTCCAGTTGGCTTGGTTTCGGATGCCATACCGTTAATCCGTTCATCGGATGTAAATTTATTTGTGATCCGTTCTGGCGTATCCCAGCAAAAAGCAGCCAATATCCCTGAGCGCTTATCAAGGGAATATGGCTTGAGTAATCTGGCCATTATTTTAAACGCTTTTGGAGACGATGCCCTTTACTCTAATTATTATACCACTGATTATAGCCGTGGTGGTTGGAACAGTACTTACTACTACTCTGATTATTCGGGATATTCGGGATCGGGCTATTACGAGGATGAAAACCGTAAATGGTGGATGTTTTGGAAAAAGAAATAGAAAAGATAACAGGGTTAAGATAGTTGCAAACATTTGACAAATAGCAATAATAAAAGCATTAATCCAACTACAAATTACCATTTATTGAGTACTTTTGGCTTTTGCCGCAATAGCAAAAATCATAGTCCAAACAACCTGTATGATGCTTATTTTCGATCATTTTTATCCGTTTTTACAGGATAACATAAAAAAATTATTGCGGGAGAATATCACCACAACCTTATTATTGTTTCAATTAAAATCATCATTTTTGTAAATAAGTCTTCCCAACCTTTCCCTAAAAGAAGGAGTATAATCCCAGATATAGATAATGATTGGCAATACATACATGTGGTACCCTGTTTATACAAGATCGAGGGCCGAGAAAAAGGCTTATCAGGAACTTTGCAGAAAAGGTATTACCAGTTATCTTCCATTAAAAAAAACAGTTAAACAATGGAGCGACCGGAAGAAAATTGTAGAAGAAGCCTTAATTAAATCCTATCTGTTTGTCTATATTTCAGCAAAAGAATACGCAGAAGTATTAATGACAAATGGTATTGGGAGATTTCTTTATTTTTCTGGTGAAATTGCAGCAATTCCCGAACAGCAAATCAACGATCTTAAACTTCTATTAGCAACAGATACTGAGCTTGAGCTTTATGATTATGATATACAACCCGGTGAAAAAGTACTCATTAAAGCAGGTCCGTTTAAAGGGATGATTGCCGAAATGGCATCTATACATAATAAACAACGCATTATTTTACGTTTACAGAATATGGGCTATGCCATTAATATTAATACCTCGATGGCTTTTATAGAACCGTTCTGAGTGCGTGAAAATTATGGTCATGAATGTATTTATGACTGAAATAAAAAAAATTAGCCGAACTTGGTATCGGTAGTCATACAGTGATTGATTGGAGTTCATTCAATTAGATAACAGTCGTTTTTTTTAAAGAAAATGTGACTGAGAGGGCGAAGCTGTGCCCAGGCATAGTGGAAGATGTTAAAGGTAAGATGTAGAATGGCAATATAAATGTGTAGGATTGCAGGCATAATCGATAAAGCTAAATCAATAGATCAACTCAAACAGGAAGTAAAAGCCATGTGTGATGTAATGGCACATGGTGGGCCTGATGATGAGGGCTACTTTGAAGACAAAAATCAGGGTCTGGTTTTCGGTCACCGCCGCCTATCGTTGATAGACCTCTCCCCTAGTGGCCATCAACCCATGTCGTACCATAACAATAAACTCACCATTACTTACAATGGCGAAATTTATAACTTTCCCGATCTGAAGAAAGAGTTGTCCGAAAACGGATTCCGGTTTGTTTCCCAAAGCGATACAGAAGTGATCCTCGCTGCCTATCAAAAGTGGGGCATTAAAGCTTTCGAAAAATTTGTAGGCATGTTTGCATTTGCAATTTACGACAGTGAAAAGCAAACGACCTTTCTGGTACGCGATCAGATGGGCATAAAACCGCTTTATTATGCCATAGCAAATAACCGGCTCGTATTTGCATCCGAGGTAAAAGCATTTGAGCTTAGTGGCAATTACAGCGAAAATAAAGATTGGAAAACCTATTTTCTTGCCTTTGGCCATGTTCCTGAGCCTTACACAACACTTAACGGGGTAAAAATTTTACCGGCTGGCAGCTTTTTAAGCTGGGATCATAACAGTCGTAAGTTTGAAATTATTCCTTTTCATTTTGAATACTCCTTAAAACAGATTGTTCAAAATCAAGATCCGGCGGGCGGACTGGCAAAAAAACTCCACTCGGCTGTTAAACGGCATTTATTGGCAGATGCGCCTGTGGGCGTATTTTTAAGTGGCGGAATAGATTCGAGCATTATCACTTTACTGGCAGATGAGGCGATCGGAAAAAACCTTCAGAGTCTTTCCATAAACTTTAATGAAACAGCTTTTTCCGAAGAACGTTTTCAACAGGAAGTTACTGCACGTACCAGCGGCACACACCATCAGTATATTGTTAAGAAAGAAGATTTTAACGAACACTTCGGCGAAATTCTAACAGCAATGGACCAGCCCAGTAACGATGGTATTAACAGCTGGTTTGTGAATAAATATGCAAAAGAAATGGGCTTAAAGGCCGTACTCTCCGGTATCGGGGCCGACGAGCTTTTTGGTGGCTATCCTTCTTTTAACAGAATGGGGCTTATTAAAAGCCTTAAACTCCTACCCCGTTTTTTATTAAAACTTTGTGCATTTATACCCAACGAAAAAATAAAGCGTATTTATTATCTGGCTTACCGTAATCCCATTGGCGAATATCTTTTTTTAAGGGGATTTTTTATACCACACGATATAGCCAGGATTTTAGGAATTGCTAAAACAGAAGTTGATGCTTTAATGGAAAATTTTCCTGTTCCAGCAATATTTAAAACATTAAAAGGCAAAGAAAGGGCATCGTGGTTCGAAACGCATATTTTTATGAGGAACCAGCTTTTAAAAGATACCGATTTTATGAGTATGCATCATGGAATTGAAGTCCGTCTACCTTTTTTGGATCAGGGTTTTGTGGATTTTTCGGATCATATTCCAACTCCGCAAAGATTTCAGGAAAGACCAAAAGGAATACTCATTGAAGCTTTTAAGAACTTGCTGCCCAAAATGATCTGGGACAGACCCAAAATGGGCTTTACTTTCCCTTTACAGCAATGGTTTTTAACAGGGAACCATATTACCGATGAAAAAATTTATACGGGTAGTCCATATACCTTAAAGCTAATACAAAAATTTAAAGCAGGCAAAATGCACTGGTCCAAAGCCTTTGCTCTTTACCAAATAACTACGCGGAAATTTAATGCCTAAGCGTATACTCTTTTTAACATTATATACTTACAGCTTAACAGGCGGCATTGAGAAAGTATGCAAAAATTTTATTCAGATACTGCATAGCTTAGCTCAACAGGGTAAAATTGAAGATAGTTTATCGCTTTCGCTATACGATCAAAATCAGCAACATCACAAATACAGTTGCTTTAATGGGAATAAGATCAAATATTTACTTAACACCTTCAGAAAAAGTTTTTCGTACGATGTTATTATCTTGAGCCACATCCATTTGCTGCCAATTGCAAAGCTGATCAGGCAATTTAGCCCCAAGAAAAAAATTATACTGTTTGCGCATGGAATTGAAGTATGGAAACCGCTATCCTCATGGAAAAAAAAGCTATTAAGCGAAATCGACACCTGGGCGGTAAGTGCTTACACTGCAAAAAAAATCAATGAACTAAACGGAATTCCACTGCAGAATATTCATATCCTCAACAATAGTTTGGCAAAAGATTACCCTTTTAACGAAGAAAAAATTGGCCACAGTATAACCACGAAATATCACATCCCTGCCGATCATCAAATTTTATTAACCGTTTGCCGCCTCTCCTCATCCGAGCAGTATAAAGGTTACGATAAGGTTTTATCAGCGCTTAAAGATTTGGTTAAAAACTACCCCAAACTAAGTTATTTGATTGTTGGAAAGGCCGATGAAGCAGAACTTACTAGAATTCAGGAACTAGTTTTTAATTATCAACTGGAGCAACATGTTGTTTTAACGGGTTATGTTTCTGATACAGAAATAGAAAATTTATACAATCAGGCTGATGTTTTTGCGATGCCCAGTAAGGGTGAAGGATTTGGACTGGTATTTACAGAAGCTCTTGCCCATGGCTGCAGGGTTTTGGCTGGAAATGCCGACGGTAGCAGCGATGCACTTTTAAATGGAGAATTAGGTTTACTGGTAAATCCTGAAGATACCGAAGCAATTTATAAGGGTATTAAAACCCTGCTTTCAGAACCGGTACAGGAAGATGAAGCGACCAAAAGGAAGGAAAAAGTTAAAGCTTATTTTGGATTTGATGCTTACGTATCAAAAGTGGCACATTTGCTTGGCTTTTGAAAAGATTATAAAGAATAATGGAACATCAGGAAGAATATAATTGGACCATCGAAGCGAAAACATCGTTATTTGACCTGAAATTTAGCGAAGTTTGGGCATATCGCGATTTACTATGGCTGTTGGTTAGACGTGATTTTGTTTCGTTTTATAAACAAACCATTCTCGGGCCCCTTTGGTTTTTCATCCAGCCTTTGTTTACCACCATCATATTTACTTTTATATTTGGTAATCTGGCAGGTATTTCTACCGATGGTTTACCAAAACCACTTTTCTATATGGCCGGCATTACCGCATGGAATTATTTTGCCGATTGCCTTACCAAAACATCAACCGTTTTTAGGGATAATGCAGGTATTTTTGGAAAGGTTTATTTTCCGAGGTTAATTATGCCTTTAAGTATTGTGGTAAGTAACCTGGTACGCTTTGGTGTCCAAATGATCCTGTTCCTGATCATGATGGGCTACTATTACTTTACCGGAGCGAATTTCAACATCAGCTGGGCCATTAGCCTGTTCCCAGTGGTGGTAATATTAATGGCTCTATTGGGCTTAGGCACTGGCATGATCATTTCTGCCTTGACAACCAAATACCGCGATTTAGCATTTTTAGTAGGTTTTGGTGTTCAGTTATTAATGTACGCAACCACTGTAATCTATCCTTTATCAGAAGCAGTAAAGAAATACCCGGCCTATGCCTGGATTATTGAATATAACCCCATGACCCCAATCATAGAAACTTTTAGATACGGCTTTTTAGGAGAAGGGAGCTTTAGCTGGGGAGGTTTTGGATATGCGACATTAGTAACACTCCTATTACTGATTTTTGGGACCGTGATTTTTAATAAGGTGGAACGAAATTTTGTGGATACGGTATAAATGTGAAGCGTAAGGCAAAAAATAAACTATAAATTCCCTTATTTTAATATGTCTAAAATAGCGATAAAAGCGGAAAACCTTAGCAAAGCTTATCAATTGGGGCAAATTGGCACCGGCACTATTAGCCGCGACCTCGAACGTTGGTATGCCCGTTTACGTGGCAAGGAAGATCCCTTTTTACGCATTGGCGAAAGCAATGATCAATATTCCAAAAGTGAAAGTAATGTAGTTTGGAGTTTAAGGGATATCAGTTTTGAAATAGAACAGGGTGATGCCGTGGGGATTATTGGCCGTAATGGGGCAGGGAAAAGCACTTTGCTTAAAATTTTAAGTAAAGTTACAGCCCCAACAACAGGTAAAATTTCGGGAAAAGGTAGAATAGCAAGTTTATTAGAGGTAGGTACAGGTTTTCATCCGGAGCTTTCGGGGCGCGAAAACATTTTTTTGAACGGTGCCATTTTAGGCATGCGTAAAAAAGAAATCCAGCGCAAACTCGAAGAAATTGTTGACTTTGCAGGAATAGAACGTTATCTGGATACGCCTGTTAAACGATATTCTTCCGGAATGTATGTGCGTTTGGCCTTTGCAGTGGCCGCGCATTTGGAATCAGAAATTTTAATTGTTGATGAGGTTTTAGCCGTAGGCGATGCAGAGTTTCAGAAAAAGTGCCTGGGTAAGATGGGAGAAGTGAGTAAAGGCGAAGGCAGAACGGTATTGTTTGTAAGCCATAATATGGCCAGTGTAGAGCAATTATGTAAGAAAGGAATATACTTATCTAATGGAAAAATTAAAAATGCCGACAATATTAACGTGATTATTGATGATTACCTTAACTGCGAAAATGCTAACACTTCATCATATGAATCTAAAGTCGATAAAAAAGATGGAAACTTCCTAAAAATAGACCTCTTTGAAGAATCTGGTAAAAAAGGTAATGTCTTTTTCAATGATACCAAACCCTATCTATTAATAAAATATCAGTTGAATGAGGATGTAAACAATTTTAATGTCGGAATTATCGTTTCTAATTCATTAAACGCTAATATATATTCTTCTGCCGATACTGATCTGAATCCGTCATTAACTTCATTAAAAAAAAGTGGCACGTATTACGTCAGAGTTCCATTAAGTGTTTTGAATCTTAATAATGGAAATTATAAAATCACCCTTTTAATGGGCATTATTAATACAACCTTATTTGACGAGGTATCGTTAGATTTCACAATTCAGAACAACAATTATTTAAATACCGGCCATAGAGGCGGTATATTATTAAATATCGTAAAATGGGACTACTTACCAAAATAAAGCAAAAGCTTAAGCATATAATAAAAAAAGAAAAAAGACCAAAGTTAGATCCTAAAGAAATCGACCGTGTAAAAAAGAAAAATAGAAGTTCGCTAAAAGAAATTCAAAAGTGGGTTAACGATGACGATTTCGAAAAATCTTTTTTTAGTTACGGTGTTCCAGATTATGTTAAACCGTTATTAAATCGTGAAATTGGTGATGAAATAACCTATACCGATTTGTTACTTTATTACAGTAGGTATTTAAATTCTCCAAAATATTTAGAACTAGGGGTATCAGTTGGTAAAAACTTTTATCAAATTGCTGAAGGATTGGAAAATTCCTTTTTAATGGGTTTTGATATTGAAGATATGAGTAGTCCGCTAAAACATACATTCAGTTTTGTAGAAACTGAAAAATGGAAAGGCCCCAAAACTTCGTTAAGAAACAGGGAGTTTGAGTTAACTAGTTATAACTACAAATCTAATAAAATAAAATATTTGGCAGGTGATATATGGGATGAGGCATCCTGGATGAAATTATCAGAAAATAAATTTAATATTATTTTTTCCGACGCCCTTCATACTCCTGAAGCACTCTTATGGGAATATCAAATGTTGTATAAATATCAGCTTTTAGACGAAAAATTCATTATCATTTGGGATGATCTGAATAATGGACTGGAAAATTCATTTCACCAAATTGCCAAAAATTTAATCAATGATAAAAAAGTGGATCAAAAAAAAGGTGTTTTTTTACTAAAGGTTAATGGTTGGCTTGGAGAAAACGAAACCCCACATGATATTGGCCTAATCACAAATATTATTTAAGATGAATGTAACTTTAGTTAATTTATCTAACGAACTGTTTAATACCGGAAGAAGCCGGCTTAACCTATCTGCAAAAAACAGAGGTATCACCCAGATTAATTCTTATAATTTTGAAGACTTAAGAGGAACCGAATTCTTCTCAAACAATCAAGAAATACTGACCTGCCCTAAAGGTATGGGTTATTGGCTTTGGAAACCTTACATCATACTTGAAAGTTTAAATAAGCTTAAAGAGAACGATATTCTTATTTATTCTGATTGTGGAATAGAATTAATCGATGATATTCATCCAATTATCGGATTAACCCGCGATCAATCCATCATATTGTTTGGTAATGCCAATCATCAAAATTATATGTGGACCAAAAGGGACTGTTTCACTTTAATGGATTGTGATACAGAAGAATATTGGTACAGCGCACACGTTGATGCAGCCTTTATCATATTTAAAAAAAACAGTTTTACCATTAATTTTGTTAAGGAATGGTTACAATTCGGACAGAACAAAAACATCATTACCGATCTGCCAAACATTACCCTACAGAATTTGAATGGTTTTATAGAACATAGGTGGGATCAGTCCATATTATCCATTTTAACTCAAAAACACAAATTAAACCTTTATCGGATGCCTACTCAATTTGGCAACCATTACAAAACACATGATCTGAGAATAAAAGGAGAATTTAATTGCATAAATCAGGCTGAGCAAACAGAAATAATGCATTATGCTGCTATCCCATATTATAATTCTCCCTACCAACAGCTTTTAAACCATCATCGGTTTAAAGATACCGAAGATTTGGCAGAAGATTTATCAGATCCCAAAGTAGATAAAAAGCCGACGATTACCAATACTTTGAAAAAATTAACCCATAGATTATTGGGGTATTTTGGTGTCAGAATCGTAAGAATATAAATTGTAAATACCTGACCCTTGGTGTTTAGTATCATAATTCCAACATACAACTCGTCTGAAACGTTAAAAAAATGTTTGGAAAGTATTCTGAACCAAACATTCGAAGACTTTGAGGTACTTATTATGGATGGGAACTCAACTGACACTACAGTTCAAATTGCTAAAAGTTATGCAAACGATAAGATAAAAATTTTCTCTGAAAACGATTGTGGTGTATATGAAGCAATGAATAAAGGCATAAAATCAGCAAAAGGAGAATGGCTTTATTTTTTAGGCAGTGATGATGAATTATACGAAGATCTTATTTTAAAAAAAATCGCGTGCCTTTCCAAAGGTAATTCCAAAATTATATATGGAAATGTGATGGTGGATCAAGATGCTGGATGGGCCAAAAATGGACAGGTATATGACGGCATTTTTAACAAAGAAAAAATTATCCGGAATAATATCTGTCATCAATCGATTTTTTATCACAAAGATGTTTTCACTTCAATTGGGCACTATAATCTAAGATATCCGATAAATGCGGATCATGATTTTAACATAAGGGCCTGTGCCCTTTTTGAATTTCAATACATTGACCTGATAGTTGCAAAATTTAAAGGGGGCGGCCTAAGTTCTAATCCTGATGTGTTATTCAAAACTGATTTTGACAATATCGTTATTGACAATCATTTGATTTTTTTACACAAACTAAGATTAAGCAACAAGAAAATATTAAAAAGAGCTATTTACAACTTTGTAACACTTAAACCAATTACTGCTGCCCGCATATTGATCATCTTAATAAAAAAACACTTAAAAATTAATTTACCTCCTCACAAACAACAAATACAAAACAATTTGGCCCCTCCCAAAAACCTTGATCAAAAATGAACGCTAATCATCTAGTTGTATTTACCATATGTTCTAATAACTACTTGGCCCAAGCAGCTGTATTAGGTCGAAGTATCGGAAAAAACAATCCCAATACTTCATTTCAAATTTTCTTATGTGATACCAAAAGTTCGGAGATCGATTATAACTTATTGGATCTTGAAGTAACCGAAGTTTCATCTATCGAACCGGAAATAGTACAGCTGGCAAAAAAATATAATATTGTTGAGCTAAACACCGCTGTTAAACCCGCTATTTTTAAATATCTTTTTAATCTAAAAGGCATCGAAAAAGCAATTTATCTAGACCCAGACACATGTGTTTTCGACAGTTTAGCCATTATAGATGAAGAATTGGATCATCATTCCATTATATTCACCCCCCACATCCTTACACCGATCCCGAGAGATGGTAAAACACCCGACGAAAACTTATTTTTAAACTTCGGGAGTTTCAATCTAGGGTTTCTTGCCCTAAAAAACGACAAGAACAGTAGTGATTTATTAGAATGGTGGAAAGCGCATACATATGAAAATGGTTTTATTATGTCTGAAAAAGGAATCTTTGTAGATCAGTTGCCCATGAATTTGGCTCCTATATTCTTTGATGGCGTAAAAGTTTTAAAACATTTTGGGTGCAACATGGCACCATGGAATTTACATGAAAGGTTTTTATACAAAGTGGGAGAAAAATATATTGTAAATAGTTCAGAAAATTTAATATTCTATCATTTCAGTTCTTTCACCGTTGATAGAAGCATTTTACCAAAATGGCTCAATAGATTTATTTTAGAAGACAGAAGCGATTTGGTAGAAATTTATAATCAATATAATGCAAATGTAGTAAGTTCACAGTTTTACCTTTTTTCTAAAATTGTGTCTTCTTATTCTTTGATCTATGAAGAGCAAAGGGAGATAAACCGGAAACTTAAGTGGCAACAAACTTCGACCTTAAAAAAGGTCTTCGGCTATTTAAAGAAAGTTGTTCCCGGATCATTAAAAAACAAATTTAAGTAATTGAGTTTTATGGAAAACCAATACTAATCATTTAATATTAAAAACCATTTAATAATAACTTAATGTAAACTTTTTATTAACTTGAAAATCTCCATCATTACCGTAAATCTTAACAATTTAACAGGCTTAAAACAAACGACTGAAAGCGTACTTGCCCAATCATCTAAAAATTTTGAGCATCTAATTATAGATGGTAATTCTACAGATGGAAGTAAACAGTATATAGAAAGCATTTCGGATAAATTAGGTTATTGGCAGTCTAAAAACGATTTGGGTATTTACGATGCAATGAACACTGGGATTAAACATGCAACTGGTGAGTATTTAATTTTCTTAAATTCGGGTGATATTTTTTATAATAACGATGTTATAAAAAATGTTATGGAACTATTGGTTAAAGATATAGTTTACGGCGATATTGAAATTGTAGATCGTGATAAAAAGTATGTACACGTTACGCCAACAGTACTCAGTTTTGGCCATTTTGTAAATAATAACCTGCCACACCAATCGGCCTTTATTAAACGCGAATTGTTCAGTACCTACGGATTATACAACCCCGAACTTAAAATCTGCGCAGACTGGACTTTTTTTCTGGATGCAGTATTTAGTTACAATGCATCATATATACACATACCCCTAACTATTTCAACTTTTAAAACCGATGGTGTAAGCTCACTTGCCGAAAACAGCCAGGTTATTGCAGTTGAGAGAAATAGTCATTTAATAAACAAGTACTCGGCATTTTTAAGTGATTTTAGAACAAATGAGCCAATGATTGCCAAATATAAAGCATTAAAAAACTCCAGGATGATAAAAATTTTATCATTTTTTTTCAAACAATTAAGATTCTAATTATATATATTTTTCAACGGTAATCAACCAGGATAGAAATGATAATTGTTAAATTAAAAGGTGGGTTGGGAAACCAAATGTTTCAATATGCAGCGGCAAGAGGTGTAACAGATAAGACCATCTATCTGGATTTAACATTTTTTGAAAGAAATAATCAAACTACTGAGGCGTTTACGGCAAGATCGTATGAATTAGCAATTTTTGATCATTTAAACGCTAAAAAATTAAATGGCCTGATAGCGAGAGTACTTTCCCATACCGGAAGGTTTACTTTTTTAAAAAAAGTAATACCAAAACGTTGGAACAATTTTACAATACTTAACGATAATAACCCGGTAGAAGTTGATGATAAAGGCAATTACATTTTCGATGGCTACTTTCAAAATGAGGATATTTTCTTAAAAAATGTCTCCTCTGTTAAAAAGGCATTTACTTTTCCAAAACTTTCCGGTTCTGCTATTTCAATTGCAGATGAAATATTCAGTAAACACAATCCGGTGGCAATTCATGTTAGAAGGGGTGATTATCTTAACTTATCCATCAGCCAGCACCATCCTGTATTAAGTGTAGATTACTATAAAAAAGGGATAACAGAGCTAAACAAGAAATTAGAAAATGTTTTTTTTTACATTTTTTCCGACGACCCGGTTTGGTGCAAGTCTGCTTTTGGTTTTTTGACTACAAACTATAAAATTATAAAGGAAACAAATACAGATTGGGAGGCAATACACCTCATGTCTATCTGTAAACACAATATAATAGCCAACAGCAGTTTTAGCTGGTGGGGAGCATGGTTAAACAATAATCCCGAAAAAATTGTAATTGCTCCAGATAACTGGTTCCCAACATTACCCAACCCTGCTTCAAAAACCTGGCTTAAGATTTAAAATGGAAAATCCAGATAAATATTTCGATGAAATTTATTGTATCAACTTAGCCAGAAGGCATGATAGAAAGAAAGAATTTGAAAAAAACTATAAGAATCTGGGCACAAAAAATGTAACATTTTTTGAAGCTTTTGACGGTAACGATATTGAAGATCCAGAATGGCAATTTTCGAAAGGTGCTTTGGGTTGTAGGCTAAGCCATTTTACAATTTATAAAGAAGCAGTACACAAAAAGCAAAACAGAATTTTAATTCTGGAGGATGATGTCATCATCAAAAAACAATTTATTTCAGATTTGAAAGATATCATTTCGCTGGTTGGGGATGACTACGACATGATTTATTTCGGCGGATTCAATTTTTTAAATCCTAAGCCGGTTACGGACCATATTTTAAGATTACAAAATACATTAGCTCTTCAAGCAGTTGCAATAAACACCCGATGTTTAAATGCATTGATCAGAAAAATAGAAAGCGATAAAAGATCGATAGATTCGGTTATCGCAGATTTACATCCTCAACTTAAAGTTTATGGCTTTACAAAAGCGTCTGCAGTTCAAAGGAAGGGATATAGTGATATCATGAATAAAGATGTAAATTATACCGGTACATTTTTAGGAAAACTGTACCTAAAAATAAATCAATTTATTAAAAAACTGATTTGAAAATACTTTTTGTCCTCCCCGAGTATTATCCGCACTCCGGAGGGGGTATTTCTACCTATTACTTACACTATATTAAGGCATTAAAGCCACATGTACAGCTAATAAAAGTAATTGTAGGCAGTGGCTATACCCAATCAAATGAAAAATATAATTTAGATGGCGTAAACATAGAATACCTTGAGCCCGGGCTATATCAAAATCAATTAAAAAATTTTAGCAAGTTTGATTTAATCCCGGAATATAAAAAGAATGTGGCCGCAGCGTGGGCCATGTGGGAACAGGTAAACCGGGGCATCGGATTTGATATAATAGAATGTACCGATTTTGGATTGGGATTTATCCCATGGTTGGTTAACCACAAAATACCTGTAATTACGAGGTTACATGGCAGTAGCGGACAAATAGAAATGTTTGAGCCAAACCTTAAAGAGGGCTTATCGGGCGATTTATGCAGGTATACCGAATTAAACTTCCTCCAGCATGCCGATAAATTAATTACACATAGTACAACTAATCAACTTTTTTGGAAAAGTATTCTTAGTAAAGAGATTACTTTAATTCCACCGGTATTTTCTGTATACGCTGATGCTGTTCCATATGAAAAAAAAGAACCTTTTGGTATCGTTTGTGCCCGGATACAGCAATGGAAGGGACCCGATATTTTATGCAAAGCCATACAAGAGTTAGCTGAAAGGGATGTTCTGATAAAATGGTATGGAAAAGATACCAATTACGATAATATAAATTCTAAATCAACACAGCTTAGCAAAGCGTTTTCTGCAATATGGGGGATAAAAATCGTTGTCCATAATCCTATTGATCATACAAGCCTCCAGCTAATCCAACAAAAAGCACGCTATGCCATTATTCCCTCTACCTGGGATATGTATAACTTTACAGGTTTAGAATATATGAGTGCGGGCACAATACTAATCTGTTCGGATGGTGCCGGTGTTTCAGAACTCATCGAAGATGGCATAAATGGTTTCAGGTATAGCAGAGAAGATCACCTTGCTTTGGCCAGTTGCATTAAAAAAGTACAAGCGCTTAGTAAGGATGAATACAATACCATGGTGACAAATGCGCGGAATACACTCACTAACGAATTATCCACTTTGATATTGATAGAAGCAAATTTATTGATATATAAAAAAGCAAAAGCACAATTTATTTCGGCAGAGGCCAATGATTATCAGGTTGCATCATTTCAACCATCCAGAACAGAATATCAGATTGATAGTCTTCTTGATAAACAGCCTTTAAAGAAACTGATCACTTATCTATTAAAAAGAATCAGGAAGAAATTATGAGTTCCATCGCTTTATGTATTCCTGCTTATAACGCCGCCTGGTGTTTACCACGTTTGCTCGAATCCGCTAACCAACAAGCAATCGCATTTGATGAAATACTTGTTTATGATGATTGCAGTATAGATAATACCAAAGAAATTGCGGAGAAATACGGAGCCATAGTAATTTCGGGTGATATTAATAGAGGCTGTGCCTTCGGTAAAAATCAGTTGGCAGCTTTAGTCCAGTCTGATTGGATTCATTTTCATGATGCAGATGATGAGTTATTACCTAATTTTACCCAGATAGCACACAAATGGATAAACAATAGTTCTACTCCCGACATTATTCTTTTAAACTACAATTATTTAGATGCTGATTCAAGGCAGTATATTGGTGGTGCCAATTTTGACCGAAGGGAATTGCTTGAAAATCCGGCTAGATTTGTTATTACTAACAAGATTGTCAACTTTGCTATTTGCAAAAAATCAAGTTTCTTACACATAGGGGGATTTAACCAAAATGCCGAAGTATTGTACAACGAAGACCGTGCATTTTATATCAGAGCTTTACTCCATCAATTAAGGTTTGATTATGAGCCAACTATTACCTGTATTAATTACAAGTATGCTCAAAGTATGTCGGCTTCGAATATGTTAAAATGTGCACAGGCACATTATTATGTTAGCCTTGAGTTGGCAACAGCACTTGGCAAATACTATCCATTGGAAATTTCAGAATGTTTTTGGAAAAATGCCCAGTTATCGGCACAGTATGGAGATTGGCAATTAACCAAGAAAAATATCTCTGCCGCACGCGAGCTGAATAGCAAATATCCGGCAGAAGGGAACCGTTTATTTAAGATACTGTGTTTTTTTAGCCCCTTATTTGCCTATATGTTGAGAGAATTTAACATACGTTTATTTAAACCCCAGCTCCGGAGTGTCAAATAAAGCACTGGTTTCAATCTGCATCCCCTGTTATAATGCAGCTAATTACTTGACCGATACGCTTAATGCACTATTAAAGCAGCGATACAGCTATATTGAGGTAATTGTTGCTGATAATCTAAGTAATGACGGAAGTGCAGAGATCATTTCGTCATTTAGCAGAAAAGATCCGAGAATAAAATATGTAAACTGCAAAAAAAAGGGAGCTGCAGCTGCTAGAAATTACGCTTTTCAAGAGAGTAAGGGTGAGTATATTATTTTTTTAGATGCCGACGACTGGGTTAACGAGCACTATGTTTCTGAACTTTTGCTCACTTGTAATAGAACCAAAGATTGTATTGTTGCATGTGCATATCAACGCTTCTTTAACAATGATGTGAATAAGGTTTTGGTAGAGTCGCTTGCTACCTGGAAAAACCTTAAACCAATTGAATGGTTGCTTATTGATAATGGAAAAGGCCTGGGGATGATGCAGTCGGGTATGTTTTTAATTCCGAGAAACCTGTTGCTAAAGGCAGGTGGCTGGAACGAAGAGCTCTCGCTGATAGACGATTTTGAGTTTTTTCCACGATTGCTCCTTACTGCAGAAAAAATACTTTTCTGCAAACAGGCAATATTGTATTACAGAAGTGGAAACCGCAATACCCTCTCTGGTAATTCCAGTTCAAAAAGTCTCCATTCCGTGTACCTAGCCCTTCAGCTAACTACTCAAAGAGTATTAAAGGAAGAAAATAGCCTCCGCGCCAAAGCAATAATGGCAAATTACTGGGCGTTGTGGGCATACCATTTTTATCCAAAAGAAAAATTGCTTTTAAAAGAGGCTCAAAAATCCGTATGGATGTTAAGCGGAAAAAAACTCTCTCCTCCACAAAGTGGGTTATCAAAAAAGATATCAAAAATATTTGGGTGGAAACTAACGAAAAGAATTAAAGATATTTTGTTTTAATGATCATAAATCAATCCTTTTTAATCTCTGTGTGCATCCCTTGCTATAATGCTCAAAACTTCTTAGCTGCAACATTAACTGCATTCATTGACCAGTCTTACGGTAACATTGAAATTATTGTTGTTGATGATTGTTCCAGTGATAAAAGTATCGAAATCCTAAATTCCTTTTCAGCTTTAGATAATAGAATAAAAGTACTTTCCTCAAGCCAAAATATTGGCGCAGCGGCAGCCAGAAATCTAGCGTTTCAAAATTCGAGCGGAAGTTATATTGTTTTTTTTGATGCGGATGATTTGATTAATGAGATGTATTTAGAAAAACAAATTTCTTTAGCCAAACTCCATCCCGA
>NZ_DJDT01000338.1 GCF_002432345.1 Pedobacter sp. UBA5917 | reverse complement strand
TGCGGCCATTGCGGCCAGTTCTACATTATCTGTTCCACCGCCACATTGGTGAATGGGCATTCCGCTTTCGCATGGACAGCCACCATAAAAGTAGGATGACATAGCAACTACCGGAGCGCTTAATTTAATCCGATCGTCCATAGCAGTCATCAAAATAGAATGGCTGCCTGCACCCGAACCGCCACTAATGCCGATCCTGGTCGTATCTGTTTCTTTCAGCGACGAGAAATAATCCAAAATCCTTATTCCACCTAATGTTTGTACGGTTTGCGCCAAACTGTGGCGATGGTCTTCGTATTTAAACTGTAGCATCGATTCGCCCCAGGCAAATAAATCGTAACTGAAAGCCATCGCCCCCATTCGGGCAATGGTTGCACAGCGGATCTGGCAATCGGGCCTGTAACGTTGTTTTTCCCAATGTCCGTCGGGACTCAGCACCACGGGGATTTTTCCTTTTGTATTTAAGGGCCTGTACAGTGATCCATTGATCCAAACTCCTGGCAAAATCTCCAGTGCAATATTTTCTACCGAATAACCATCGAAGATTCTTTTTGCTGTGATAATCGGTTTCGAATTTGGTTTGGCAGGTAATGGCGATAACATTAGTGCCTCATAGAGTTCTGGTTTGATTTCAGCTTTACGCTTTTCCCAACTCACTTTGTCGTGATATTTTGTAGCTAAGGTATCAAGATAAGCCCAGCCATCCTGAACTTCCCAGCGGTAATATTCGTATTCTTTCAGTTTGTAAACCCCAGGTTTTTCTTTGTTCACTTTCATGTCCAAAGGCGTTAATACATTCGCTAATGTTTCATCAACATTGCTACGGAAACGCCATTCGGCATAATTAACCCATTTATCCTTTACCTGTGGTTCGGAATATTTGATCTGCACTTTAAAGCGCGTCTGGATTTCTTTAAGCACATCAACCAGCGGTTTTTTGTAGCCGTTATCGGTATTTTGGGTTTGCGCGGAAGTATTATTTGCTGAGGATATACAAACAATAAACAATATAACTAGATGTTTAAGCGCTCTGCCCGTCATTGCGAGTGCTGATTCTTCATCAGCCGAAGCAATCTTTCCTTGCAAAATAGATTGCTTCCCCGAAAATACGGGGCAGGCTGTCGTGCCTCCTCGCAATGACGATTGGCACAAATTTAAGATCATGTATTGGGTTGTATTTATCATTTTAACCTTCTTCGTTTTTGGTTTCTGTAATTACAGGTGCGGTATAACCTTTCAGTTTCGGCCAAACACCGTTTACAATTTTCTTCAGTTTTAATTTTGAAGGATCTACCACTACATGTTTGATTTTTTCCCTGCGCCAGGTATAAATGAAATGAAGCATACCATCGGCAGTCTGGATTACAGCAGGATATGAATACTGACTGATCGGTGAATCTTCCAAAATCAATGCAGCATACCATTCTTTGCCATCTTTTGAAATAGAAACGTTTAATGGCGTACGGGGGCCTTTGGCTAAATCGCCTGGAGGCAAAACGTGGTTGTACACCAAAACATGGCGGCCATCTTTCATGGTTACAGCATCCGTTCCGGAATTGTTGTTAGGCAAGGTTGTTTTGGTTAATGCAGACCAGGTTTCGCCGTTATCGGTTGACCAGGATTCGACAATTGCCCGGTTGGCAGTTCTGGCTAAAATCTGTAGTTTACCGTTTCCATGTTGTAAAATGCTGGGTTGAATGGCTTTGATTCCATTTTCTGGTAGTGGGCCAACAGTTCTCCAGGTTTTGCCATTATCCTTAGTTACTTCGAAATGGATTTTCCAGCCATCACCTTCTTTGCTTGATGGTGCAAAAAGATTTCCATTGCTCAGTAAAACAGGTTTATTTTTCACCGGGCCGATATAACCATTGGGTAATTTTATAACATCAGACCAGGTTTTACCGCCATCTTTGGAAGTTTTCATCATGCCCCACCATTCGGAAGGTTTGGGTCCGATTTTATAGAATAACAATAAATCTCCACCAGGAACCTGATACAGAACAGGATTCCATGTAGGTAAGCGCTTACCATCAGGTTGAATTCCATTAGCAACTGAAACCGGCGCCAACCATTTGCCATCAACAAAACGGCTGATGTAAATTTCCACATCGGGATTACGCTCTTTTGTACCGCCAAAGAACGAAGCTACCAAGCCTGTTGGTGTTTCGGCAAGTGTTGCAGAGTGGCAGGATGGAAATGATGCTTTATCGTATAAGAATTCTTGCTTTACAATGCCTGATTGCCACTTTTCTACTTGAGCACTGGCCGTAATTGATATTGTGAGCAGGAAGCCTAATGTGATGTGTGTTATTTTTGATTTCATATTTCTATTTTTTCGCTTCGCGGCTGATTACGCTGATTTTCGGATTACACTGATTTTTGCGTCCTGAAGGTTTCAACATTCCAACTTTGCAACATTTCAATCTTTTAACTTATTTCTTTTTCTCGCTTCGCGGTTGATCGCACAGATTTTAGGATTACACTGATTTTATACACCCAAAACTGAAAACTTCAAACTGAAAACTGCCTACTGTTTCTGTTTCGCTGCTTTCTCTTCTTTTATTTTTTTAGTATAAGCGCTATAAAGTGCTCTCCAGCTGCGTCCGTTGTTATTAAGGAGCTGTTCTGATTTTGTTTTATAGATTTCAAAAATGGCAGAAATCTGTTTCATGCTTTTATAATCTACGGCCTGTTCACGTGCCTGCTTTAAGAATGATAGGATTTTAGCTTCTTCATCTGCAGTTAGATCCGGAACAATGGCTTTGTAACCTTTCATGGTAAATTCAACTTTGCCGATGGTGTATTTATCTAATATGGCTTCTACCTGAGCTGGAGTTAAATTTTTATTCAAACCATCCATTAAATTCCTATGAACATTTTCTGGTATGGCAGAATCGGCGATAATCTGTTTATCCAGGTCGCTTAGTTTATTTCCTGTAACAGGGTTTATCCCATTGGGAACAGTTGATGAAGGGTGATCGTTATGCCAATCTTTAACCCGCGTTAAATGGACTGCGATTACATTTTCTACCGTAGTTTTCTTGGCAGGATCTGTTAAATTTAATGCTGAAACCCACTCTTTTGCTTTGGTAAGCAAATCACCAGGCACTACTACATCTTCGGTTTGACTAAAGGCAGTTAATGAACTGATCAGTAGGGTTATTGTTAGCAATGATTTTAATAACTTTCTCATAATTGTATTTAATTTTTGTTTCGGTTCGTGGCGATACGAACCGAGGCCTTAGCGTTATATAATTCCCCTCTTTCAGAGGGGTGTCCGCAGGACGGGGTGTTTTTTATTCCTCCTGTCGCCGTGGTTCGTGTCGCCACGAACCATTATTTTGTTTTGAATGACAATTCAACTATTTCCGTATCACCACAAAAGCATAATTGCCCGAGCCAAGCTCGTAAACGGCTCTATTATTTTCCATTTTTATAAATTTTAATTCTTTAACTGATTTTATCTTTTCAGAAACTTCATTTCTATTATTCGCAGGGATATATACCATTGCCGTAGTATTTGACGGGATGGTGATGTTCCAGTTAAACTGTTCTGCAATTTTGGTATAACTGCTTTTAATCATTCCGTAAACAGAATTATAGCTTGCATTTACCGAATTCAACCCATTGATCATTTCGGGTTTCATGATTATATTTTTAAAAGCAGCACTTTCTGATTTAATTCCAGCAAGATTTTCGTAATACCAGATCAATAAATCGCCGAGCATCATCACATGGTTTTGCGAATTCATTTTAGGATCGGCTGTATTGCCATTCCATAACTCCCAAATGGTTGTTGCACCATTGTCGATCATATAACCCCAGCTTGGATAGGTTTTCTGTGTAGCAATGGTGTAGGCCAGGTCTGGTCGGCCGTAATCGTTCAAACAGCGCATTAACCATTGGATACCAACTAAACCATTGCTTAAATGTCCTTTATTAGTTACCTCCACGGTATACACGATATTTTTAAAAATAGATTCTACTTTGTTCTGTGGTACCATGCCGAAGTAAAGCGGAATAATGTTATCGGTTAATGCATTTGAGGCATAATAACCTTTTTCATCATAGTATTTTTGGTTGAAAGCGTTTTTGATGTTATTCCCCAAAAGCTCGTAGTCCTTTACATCTTCTTCGTTACTGATTGCTTTGCCAAACTGGATCATCAATTGGGTAAAATGATAGTAATATGCCGTTGAAATTAATTCTGAAGGATACTTTTTATCGGCACTTTTACCTCGCCCTAATTCTATGGTTAGTGGAGGCATGCACCAATCGCCATAGCTATCTTTGGTGAGGATATAATCTTTCATATAGCGATCCTGCATATAAGAAAGCCACTTTTTCATTGCCGGATAATTATCACGCACAACAGCAACATCTCCGGTTTGTTTGTAAAGCATTTCGGTAACCAGTAGCATCGCTCCCGGCCAGGTCATGTTATCGCTGTAATACCTCCAAAAGGCCGGCGCAACATCAGGTATGGCACCATCTTCTTTTTGCGAATTGCGGATATCCTGCAGCCATTTTGCGTAAAAGCGGCCATTATCAAAAAGGAAGTTTTCTCCGTAGGCTACTGCGCCCCTATCGCCTAACCAAGGCATACGCTCGTTACGTTGTGGACAATCAATCGGAATGCCTTTGTAGCTGCCCGCAATTCCCCACCAGGCATTTTTAAATAATTGATTGGTTAAAGCATCAGAAGTTTCGAATGTACCCACAGTTTTGATGCTATCGTAAATCATTTTGCCAAGGAAATCGTTTACAGATGGCTCATAGGTATAACCAGAAAGCTCTACATACCTAAATCCACGGTAAGTAAAAGTGGGCTCCCAAGTTTCCTGCCCGCCACCTTTTAAAGTGTATAAATCGGTGCATTTGGCATTGCGGAGGTTTGCGGTAAAAAGCTCTCCATTATCCTGTAACGATTCTGCAAAGCGTAATTTAATCTGTTTCCCTTTCGCTCCTTTTACTTTAATCTGCAACCAGCCCACCATATTCTGGCCCATATCAAGTAAATATCTCCCGCCGGAAAGTTTTGAAATGGAAACGGCTTTGAGTGTGTTCATCACCCGCATATTTTCATTCATCTGCGCCTCGATAACTCCGGCAGGTTCCTGTACAAATTCGGCTTTAGACCATTTACTATCATCAAAACCTACCTTATTCCAATTTGGAGCTTCTTTTGTGGCATCGTATTCTTCGCCATCATATTCGTTATTCGCCCTGATCGGTCCATCGGCTGTACCTTTCCAACTGTCGTCGGTATCAATGTTGGCCGTCGTTCCATCGGTGTATACAATGTTGATATTCAGCAGCATTTTCGGGAAACCAAAGGTTTTGATTTTGTATGGTTTTTCATTTTGGCGCATGGCGAAAAAGCGGCCATTCCCCAAAATAGTAGCAACAGCATTTTTACCGTTCTGGATATAATTGGTCACATCGTAAGTATTGTATTTTACATTTTTGGTGTAGTCGGTTGGTGATGGCGACAAAACATCTTCGCCAACTTTTTTACCGTTGATAAAAAGCTCGTATAAACCCAAGCCTATAATAGATGCGGTTGCCGACCTAACCTGTTTTGTACTCTGAAATTCTTTCCTGAAATACCTTGCTGATAAACGGGAATCGGTTTTAATATTATCCCATGCAAAAGCCCTGTCGAAGCCGATCCAGCCTTTTGGCCAATCCTTGTAATAAAGCAAGCCCATAGAAAAATAGTTATTTGCCGACCAACTGCTTTCTCCGGCATTCGTCCAGATTTTAACCTTCCAATAAGCTTTTAATCTACTTTTAAGTACTTTTCCACTATAATTCACATGGATTGATTCAGGTGAATTTACTTTTCCCGAATTCCATAAATCGCCCTCATTTGCATTTAATTGTGCTAAAGAGGAAGCCACTATGATTTGATAAGCAGTTTGTACTACATTCCGCTCATTTGAAATAATATGCCAGGCAAAACGCGGCTTTTGAACATCAATTCCCAAGGGGTTTTCGAGCATCTCGCAGGTGGTATGCTGCAGGGAAACCTGGGCCATCACTTTTGAGTATGATAGTATTATTAGGGTGATCGATATGTAGAGTTTAATTTTCACTTCGTTACGCTTCGCGGTTGATTACACTGATTTTTGGATTACACAGATTTATTTTTTTTCTTTTCCTTCCTCCGTTATACATTTTCCATTTTACATCATTTTTTTGGTTAATTCTTAACAGAAAAGTTAAAGTACAAGGTCATGCTTAATGCCCTGCTTGGTTCTTTGTCAAAATCATAAAATACATGTTTCATACCCATTGGTCCGGTTGTTTCTGGTTTTTGTGTTTTGGTACCGATTGCCGAAATGCCGTTCATAAAGGAAATATCACCATTCGGGAATGTTGGGCTCATGTTATCGTATTCTGTATCTTTTGATTTTTTTGGCGTAAATAACCTCAGGAAAACATCTTCACGGTCGGTTACAACTTTAAAGGATTGCTGTTTGCCTATAAATTCGCACCAATATAGATTTGAATAATAGCCTTTAAATTCAGGATATTGCCAGGGTGCTTCGCCGGTTGCCGAGTTATTGTACTCTTTTTTCCAGATCCCGAAAGTTGTGCCCTTCATCCTGTTTTTCCACACACGGTAAGGCCCGTTTCCTTTATATTCTACTACTTTGATTTCGCTTTCAGGGTAAGAGAAGTTTAATCCTACAAAGGTGGTAAAGTATGCGGATGGGAAATAGTTTACCTCCATTTTTAACCAGCCTGATGGATAAATGGTCCATTTTAATGTGTTAAAACTCTCTTTTTTATCAAATCTGGACGAAATCACCAGGTTTCCATTTTCCATTTTTGTGGTGAAATCCTTAAAATTATTCTCCCCTTCCTGTAAAACCGGACCATTAGAAAACGGAATAATGCCTTTTTCATTTTTGGCCTGTTGCAATAGGCCAGTTGTTTTATCAAAAGTTAAATCGATACCATTGGCCGAAACCTGATAAGTTTTGGCATCTTCTTTTAATACTACTTTTGATGGACCCGTTTTAACAACGATTTTTTCGGCATCATCCTTTGGTAAAGCAATCGGGAAACTCCATGTAAATAATTCTTTACCATCAGGTCCGTTTGCGGTAAGGTAAAGTGCATCAAAAGTTCTCCAATCGGCAGGAAGGTTGATTTTTAGCTTTCCTTTTTCGAAAGGTTTAATGTTTGGCGCAACGGCTTTTCCTGCTTTAAATTCGGCATCTTCACCAGCTTTCAGCTTTTTGAGTTTCCAGCTGAAAGTACATTGATTGAGGTTGGTAAAAGCATAACGGTTTTCGAGCTGGAACGAACCATCAAAGCCTGCTGTTATTTCTCTTTTTTCGACAAAAACCGGGCTCCAAACCTCTTTAATGGTATAAAAACTACCTTCTTTTTCGTGGTAAGGGCCAACAATTCCATCAGGACCATGATTACCGTCGGTATCCAGTTCGCCATTTTTGTCAGTACGCACTACACCCTGATCAGCAAAATCCCAGAGAAAACCACCTGCAGAAAGTGGATTGTTCCACATGGCATTCCAGTAATCTTCGATACCGGCACCATGACCGCCATCCCACATGCCATGCAGAAACTCGGTTGGCATTAAAATGTTATGTCCATGGTCGTAATTGCCGATTCCGTAATTAAACTCACGGTAATGCGTGGTTTCGAAACCATTAAAAACCTCCCAGGGATGGATTAATGGACGCTTTTGTATATCTTCCTCTGCAAAAAGATGATCAAGTTCGCGGTTATGTCCGCCTTCGTTTCCATTGGCCCAAAAGATGATTGAGGGATGGTTTTCATCATTCCGCATCATTTCTTTCATCAATTTCGTCCCTGTTGGGGTATCATATGTACCATGCCAACCGGCTAGCTCGTCCATTACAAAGAGGCCCAACGAATCACAAACATCTAAAAAATGTCCATCTGGAGGATAATGCGACATCCGCACCGCATTCATATTCATTTCTTTCATCAACAACACATCTGCGATGCTGATTTTTTTACTGGTTGTGCGACCGGATGAAGGATAAAAAGAATGACGGTTTACGCCTTTGAATTTCATTTTTACACCATTGATATAAACACCATCGCGTTCTTTTACTTCAACCGTTCTGAAACCTGTTTTTTTTGAAATCTGATGGATTTCTTTTCCTCTTTTGATTAAAGTAAATGTAGCAGTGTAAATATTTGGAAACTCTGTAGACCATAAAGCCGGCTTGGTGAACTGATGATTGATAGTTGTTTGAAGCACTCCCTTTTTGATAGAAGCTGAAAACCGCTCACCAAAACGTTTTCCACTTTTGTCTGAAAGTTCTACCTCAACTTTATCGGCATCGCCCGTAAAAGCCACCTGCGCATTGAAACCGCCATCAGCTTTTGCATCTAGCTGTATCCTTTCGATATGTGTTTGCGGTAAAGCTTCCAGATAAACCGGTCGGAAAATGCCTCCGAAAATCCAGAAATCGGCTTTACGCTCTGCTTCGTTAACCGATGGATTGGCTGAATGTTTTGAAACGGTAACCTCCAATAAATTATCGGCTCCCAGTTTTATCAACTTCGTAATGTTATACCTGAAAACATAAAAAGATCCCTGGTGTATGTCTCCGGCCGATTTTCCATTGATCTTCACTTCCGTATCGGTCATTGAGCCTTCAAAAACAATATTGATATCCTTATTTTTCCAGGCAGCAGGCACTTTGAAGCTGTATTTATAAAGCCCTTGCTCCTTACCCTTGTTGTCTTCTTTGTTGAAACCATAATTGTATTTTCCAAAACCTTGGAGTTCCCAGTTTGAAGGCACTGGAATATTTGTCCATTTGCCCGAATTTGCACCAGCTGTACAGAAAAAATCCCAGTTAACGGTATTGTCGTTACCAGTTCCGGATAAATATAGTTTTTCAGTCTTCTGCGCTTTTACACTGCAAAAAATCGTTACTAAACACCAGAAAAGTATAAATCTGCGTTTCATTAATTGGTTTTGAATTGTTTAGTTAATGGGTTATCTGTTCTGAATGGCAATGCCGGGAAACCGAAATTATAAAAATTGCCTGTTGGATTTTCCGTCCAGTTATAACGCACTGCAGTAGGTGCTGTAATTTCTTTAGCAGAAACCATCACCTTTCCATTTTTGATCACAGCGTCGGCATTTACAAATTTCCCATCTTGCCCTGCAATTGTAAAGCCTGTAATGGGCGATGTATGGTCAGTTTTAAGATAATCAAAATCCAAAGTAGCCACGTTACCAACAAAAGAAACGGTTTTGTAAACCGGGCCTGAAAAATCTATTTTTTGATTGTAAGTTTTACCTAAAGCCAATAATGCTAATCTTCTTCCTACTTCCCATTTATAGGTTGGGTGCAAATCAACACCGTTATCGTTCAGATCTGAAGTGGAAATCATGCCGGTATTTGGCAAGCGTAAAATCTGCTGTTGAGCCTCCCAAAAGTTAGGCTCAGTATCTGCTGTTAATACAACTTTATCGCTTTTCTGCTTGCTGTAATCGTATGGTGCGATTTGAACATAATAAAAAGGCATTTGCTCGCCCCATGCTTTACGCCAGAGCTTTACCAATGTTTTTAATTTATAGGAGTAACTGATGTTTTCATTCAAAAAACAGTTCGTTTCGCCCTGATACCAAAGGAAGCCGCGGATTTTAAATTTTGCAAGTGGCTCAATCATTGGCGTATAAAACTTTCCGGGGTCGTTGCTCACTTTTTGGTCTGTAAAATAAGTTTCCTGTGCAAAAGCTTCTGGCGCTACCCAGGGCTCGATGGCGCTACCCGAAACGGCAGAAGAAATCATGCCAACAGGTATACCCAATTTCTCCTGAACTTCTTTAGCGAAGAAATAACCAACAGCCGAAAAGGCACGTAATGCCGAATCTTGTGCTACTGCCCAACTTTTATGTGTTGAATCTGGTTTGCTCAATTGCTTGCGGTTTACCAGAAAAATCCTGATTTGTGAATTTTTAGCTTTTTCTACCGCATCAAACGGGAAGCCTAATTTTTCATTTTTAGGTTTGGGAATTTTAGCAAGCTTACGCATTTGATATTCCATATTCGACTGACCGGAACAAAGCCAAACTTCGCCAACTAATATATTGTTTAACACAATCCTATCCGAACCGGAAATAATCATCGATTGTGGTTTAGCAGAAGTTTTTAATGGTGCTAAAACCACTAACCAGTTTCCGTTTTTATCGGTTACTGTTGTCCTTGTCTGACTGGCAAAAACAACCTGTATCTTCTCTCCAGGTGCTGCATAACCCCAGATGTTGATGGGTTTATCGCGTTGCAGAACCATATTGCTAGAGAGGATTTGAGGCAACAGGATTTTAGCGTTGGCGTTTAGGGTAAAAAGAAGGAATAATAGCAGGAAAGATTGCTTCGTCGTGCCTCCTCGCAATGACGATCTCTTTTCCGTCATTGCGAGCAGAGTGCAACGGAGTCGAGAAATCTGTTTGAATTGCTTATTCGATTTATCCACGCCTGAATTTTCGGGACAAGTTCCGGTAGAAATGACGTGTTGCAAAGATTGCTTCGCTACGATGAAAAATCGAAGACTCGCAATGACGGAACTTCTGAAAATTGATAACTGCATCTAAAATCCCTCCGTTTTTAAATATTTAATCGAATAAACTGCTTCTTTTTTCTCTGATTCGCCTGCATTTTTCAGATCATAGGTCTGATCTGCAGGAGTATCTACATCAGGGAAACGGCGCACATCACCGGTACGGAAAACAATGCGCGAAACATCAGCCACTGGCTGGAAAGCCAAACTGGTTAGTACATCTTTTCCATTGACTGTTATGGTATAAAAACGTGTAAAAGCATCTAATTTGAGTTTAATGTCGTAGTTTTTACCTGCTTCGTATTTCATGAAGTTTTTATAACGGGCCCCTGCTTTTGCGCTTATTGTTCCGGCAGTATCGAAGGTTAAACGTACTGTAGCTGTTCCCTTTGCATCCTGTAATTCGATCTCCAATAAGCCATTATCATTCTGTTTTGGCGTAACCGAAAATGTGGTGATGATTTTCGGTGATGCAGGGAATAACCTTTCTGCTTTAGCATAATCGAAAGGATCTTTGTCTTTTAAAACCAATACACCGTTTTCTACTTTTACAGGTGCCCAAAGCGGACTGTAAATATTCCACATTTCCAGCTCCTTACCTTTTGGCAGCTTTGCAAAATCATCGGTTACATGTTGTGCTGCTTTATCGTTAACAGGCACAGGAATGGAAGAAACCCAGATATCTTCTTTGTTCATACTATAGGTTACCCATAATTTACCGTCGGAAGGTTTTCCGTTGCCTTCTTCAATGCCGCGTACATATTGCGGACCATAGGATTTATAGTTACCACCATAACGCATCGGGCTGATTTCGCCATTAACCAATAATAAATTTGTATAATTTAGACCGTTTTTACTGGTCGAAATGGATAATGGCCACCTATATTCGGAAGGGTTATAAACGGTTGCGTAGTTTCCATCTGAGGTTTTTTGTCCCCATATTTTGGCATTGCTGTTTACAAAACCTGGCGCCCGGAAAGCACTTTCGGGCCAACTTTTACCATTGTCGGTGCTAATTGCGGTTAAAGCATTTTTCCATAAACCAACTACACGCCCATCTGGTAAATGATAATAGCTGAATGCTTTATATTGCTTTTGTAAGGTAATTAATGGATCTTTTCTGTCAGCTTCTTCGTTCCATTGTTGCGTCATTAATTTATTTGCCAACAATTCGTTACAGGCTTCAATGAAAGTTTTACTTTTACTTTTGGTATATAGCGGATATCTGGTGTTTTTCTCTGAATATCCCGGATTATAATGGATAAAATAGATGGGACCGTATTTGCCATCGGGTTGGATTTCCCTAACTGCCCTGCCAATACCATGACCATCATTCGGGTCGTCTTTAGCATCAAAACTAATGGCATAAAAACCTAATACCAGAAACACATTTTTAGTAGATACATAAAAACCCATGCGCTGGTGCATCACCGCATCTAAGTCTTTTGCTACATCGGTTCTTCCCTCTTTCGTGGTTCCATCGGGGATCCGGTAAATGGGAAAAACCACTTCAGGCTTGGTCCAGGTGAAACCATCTGTTGATGATTGTAGCAAAGTTTGCCCTGGCGGAATGCTCTCACCTACTTTATCACTCAAATATTCGATGTAAAATCTATTGTTCCAATAAGCCAGCATTGGCGCGTGGTTGTATGTCCAACCAAAGTTTTCGGCCAGTTCAGGGTGTTCGCGGTTTGCCCTGAAAGTCTGGATGTTGTGCACGCCCATTACCGGCGAAAGCTGTCCGTGGTGATAATCGGCATTAACCAGGGTTTTTCCGGTGTAACGCACGGTATCCTGCGCCTGCGCGTTTGATAGCGCAAATGCAAATGATAGGGTTAAACAAAGTATTTTAAGTGTTTTCATTTTGTATATTCCCGACCACAAAGGCACTAAATTTTTTATTAACTCATTATTTTCAGCTCGCAATAACAAATCCATTTTCTTTGTGCCTTGGTGTCTTTGTGGTTAATCCTTTAATAAGTTCTCAATCAATTTCCTTTTCACTTTTATAAGTTTTCATTGCGCATATTCTCGACCACGAAGGCACTAAGACACAAAGTTTTTTCGTTATTCAATATTTTAGTTTTGTGCCTTGGTGTCTTTGTGGTTAATCCTTTAATAAGTTCTCAATCAATTTCCTTTTCACTTTTATAATTGTTCCATGTTTATGTCCTTCGGGGATCGAAACTTCGGATGTTACATCATTAAAGGTTTTAAAATCAGCTGTTTTATAGGCCGAATAAATCTTTTGGCCATAAGCATCGAAATAGATCAGCCAATCGTTTTTGACTTTTACTATGGTTGGCCCCTCTGTTAATTTTGGACTAAAACTTTCTGAAACATTTTCATACGGACCTAAAGCATCATTTGCGAAAGCCACCTTTAAATTCCTATTGGGCCGTGTGTTATCCTTTAAAACCAGCACATAATCCTTAACAGCACGCTTTACAATCACGGCATCAATTACACTGAATCCGGGATCTAAAAAGAGTTTTGGTTCAGAGAAAGTCACAAAATCTTTTGTGGTGATGCTGTACATGCGGTGGTTGTTTTCTTCTTCTTCAATTCCCTTGGCAAAACGGTATGGTATGGTTGATGCCCAAATAATCACGAACTCTTGTTTTTCATCATCGTAAAAGATTTCGGGTGCCCAAACATTTACGGTTTTAGGTTCTTTTTCCATTACCGGAAGAAACTTTTGAGTGCTCCAATGGATCAGATCTTTTGAACTGGCATAACCGAAACCTTTATCTCCTTTCCAGCTGCAGGTAAACACAAGGTGAAAAGTACCATCTGGCCCTTGTGTAATGGATGGATCGCGTAAAACTTTCTGTGTGCCAACCTCTGGCTTTAAAAATGTTTTGTTCAGGTCTTTCCAGTGGTAGGCATCGTAACTGTATAACAATCTTAAACCTTCGGTTGCGGGTTCGTGGAAAGAAGTGAACAAATAGGCCTGTTTTGAGCAGGAAGTTAATCCGCAGAAAAGCAGTGCCATTATGGCTAAACGAAGGGATGATATGTTAATGGGTTTAAACACTGTTTTTTGTTGTTTTTTAATTTTAGTTGTCAGTCTGAGCGGAGTCGAAAACTGGATCTGAATACCCTTCGACTACGCTCAGGGTGACAGGGTCGCAATAGATTTCTCCGTTCCGCTTCGCTTCAGTCGAAATGACGGTATTATAGGATCCTGAAATAAATTCAGGATGACGACTAGAATAAAGCTAATCGCTCCGTTTATATCTCCTCCAATACCAACACCCAATCGTTGCCATTTGCAGCTTCGCCGGGCGGGTTAAATTCCTTAATTCCTTTATTTTCAAATTCTCCTATTTTTATGGTTTTGCCTGTTCTTGGATCAAACCAGGACGCTTTTACTTCGTCGCCATCAATTTTTCCCATCTGTACGCTGAAATTGCGTCCGGTATAAGTATAAAGCATGGCAAAATCTTCGCCTCTTGTTGCGATTATGCGATCATACTTTTCGCCATTTTTACTGGCTACCAAAGTTTGATCGGGTATGCGGTCGAAATAAGGATGTGCTAACAGGAGATCTTTTAAATATTGCATCTGCTTTGCCCCGGGCGCATTAATCGCCGTGATCCATTGGTCTCTCGGACCGTAAGCAGGCTTCAGGTCCGTTTTTTTATAAAACTGCATCACCGAATTATGGCCATAGGTGTAACCAAAGGCACCTGCAAAAACCGACCAGTAACCGTAACGCCTAACATCGCTGTCCGTCCAGCGTGGCTGTGTGGTATCGTGCAATCCCTGTGGAATGTCCTCATATGATGGTTCGCCATCAATGGTTGGCTTGGTCGGTTTTAATTTATAATCGGCTTCAATGTATTTCCAGTTATCTTCGCCATAATGCAGTTTTTCACTTTTAGAGGTATCCTGATCGTAGCGGCGATGGCCCGATTGTATCATATTAAAATCGCACCATTTGGCATTCTGGAACCACTGCGATGAGGCCGTTCTCCCCCTGGGGTGGAAAGTAATGAGGTGGTTAGGATCGTTTGCCCTTAAGGTTTCGCCAATGGTGTTCCAAACATCTGCACCATCACTGCCTTTAATATCGCCACCGTTTAGCCAGATGATGTTCCATTTATCTTTAAAGCGCTTAGCTAAAAATTCTGAATAGATTTTAGCCTGATTTTTATTTACCTTTTTTTGCTTCACATTGGTACCCCAAACCGGAACCAAGGCCATATAAAGCCCTTTTTCGGCTGCCTGATCAATGATATAATCTACATGGTCCCAATAATCATAAGCCAGAGAGTCTTTAGGGTTATTGCCGGGCGTAAGCATCGGTTTTGAAACATCGGCATGAACAACCGACGAATCTAAATAAATATTGCGTGATGGAACGTCGTGCAATAACATCACCTGGATTACATTAAAGCCCTTTTGTTTACGGTCTTCGAGATAAGTGTTTGATTCTTCCCGCGTTAATCTGCTGAAAAGCAACCAGGCTGTATCGCCCAGCCAAAAGAAAGGTTTTCCATCACCGGTTGTTAAATATCGCCCGTTTTTGGAAACCAGCAGACTTTTATCGCCAAAATGAGGCTTTTCCTTACAACTTAAAGCAAGGCAGGAAGCCGTAATGAGTAAAAATATTTTGGTTTTAAGGTTCATGTTAAATTTTATTGATGATAATGATTTCGTCGCCAGATGCTACTTTGTTTAATTTTACTACAGCACCACCGGTTATTTTTTCTTCTTTTAGCGATTTCCCTGTTTTGGTGCTTAGCACTTTTACATTGAATTTTCCAGGCGATTTACTTAAATCAATGTTGATGGCATCTGAGGAAGCGTTGTATAAAATGTAAGCCTTACCTGCATTTTCCAATCCGTATTGTTTGGCTGATTTTCCGGCAGGTAAAAAAGGTTTCATTGCCGCGGCAAGGCTTAAAACCGAAGCATCAACGCCTTCAACATTTGAAAGTGAACCACCTGCCATTAAAATAGCCCATCCAAAACTGTCGAAGCTATCTCCTGAATAAATCACTGCTTTTTCAGGAAACCTGTTTTTGTATTCAGATACGGCGTGATAAATTTCTTCGAAGGAAGTTTTTTTCGGTTTTAGCAAACGTGCATGTTGGCGTGGCGCTAAGCTCAATCCTCCCTGTGGTGCATAAGCTGTTCCATCGGCCTGATAATGCCAATATCGGATATCGATCAGATCAATAACTCCTGCACGTTTTGGATCGGCCAAAATTGCATCCTGAACATCTTTGGTTACACTTAAACCGATTATGGGGTGTTTGCCGGTTTCTTTTTCCCATTCGTTGATGGTGTCGATCCAGAATTGTACAAAATGTAGTGGACCGGTAAATTCAGCGCCGATTAGCTGAATTACACCTGAGTTTCCATCAAAATTTTCCAGACATTTTCTGATATAAGCTTTGTGGATGGCCCTGCGGTGCT
>NZ_DJDT01000070.1 GCF_002432345.1 Pedobacter sp. UBA5917 | reverse complement strand
AACCTAGAATACGACCGGAGCAAGGCGAAGCGGAGAGATCTACCTCGAGACAGATTTCTCGGCTTCGTTACACTTCGCTCGAAATGACGATACGAGGGGAGAGTACAGCGTTGTTTCGATCGCTGCTGATTTTATTTTGAAAATAGCTTTGAGGGATGGATGGTTAAAATTCCATCATCCATCCCACATTTTACATCTTACATTACTTCAATTCCAGCACTACTACCGATTGCGCAGGTACTTCTACTTTAAGCGAGTTGCCGGATTTTTTTGCACCTGTAAATTTTGAATTGTGCACTTTGTTAGGATCGTTAAAGGTATTGATATCGGTAAGTTTGGCTGAGGTTAAAATCTGTCCGCTTACGGAGTTCCATTTCAATCCATCCAAAACCGTATTTAAAGAAATTTTCCTGTTCGGATCTAAATTTACCAGCGAAATGTGGACCGCACCTGTGCTATCCTGCGATGCCGAAACATTTAATGCCGGGATTTTTTGATCGCCCACAACGTAATCTGGACTGGTAAATGCAATTGGTAAATATTTGGCATTCTGATGCACTTTGTACAGGTCGAAAACATGGTAGGTGGGCGTGAGCACCATTTTATCTTTTTCGGTAAGGATAAGTGCCTGCAATACATTTACTGTTTGGGCCAGATTGGCCATTTTAACGCGGTCTGAATGGTTGTTAAAGATGTTTAAGGTTGTTCCGGCGATCAGCGCATCACGTAAACTATTCTGTTGGTACAAAAAGCCAGGGTTTGTTCCCGGTTCTACATCCGTCCAGATTCCCCATTCATCAACTACTAAAGCCACCTTCTTTTTAGGATCGTATTTATCCATTATTGCACTGTGTTTGGTAACCAGCTCTTCCATGTGGAGGCAGTTTTTCATGGTCGAAAAGTACTGTGCTTCATCAAATTTGGTTGCTGATCCCTTTTTGCCCCAGTTTCCGGTTGGGATGGTATAATAGTGAAGGGTTAAACCCCACATCTGGTTCCCGATATTTTTCATACAGGTTTCTGTCCAGTTATAATCGTCGGCGTTTGCACCACTGGCAATTCTTTTTAATGGCGCTCCCGGGTAATTGCGGGCATAGGTAGCGTACCTGCGGTAAAGATCAGAATAGTAGGCAGGCGTCATGTTACCGCCACAGCCCCAGCTTTCGTTACCAACGCCCCAAAAAGAAACTTTCCAGGGTTTTTCCCTGCCGTTCTGGCTACGTATTGCCGTCATAGGGCTTACCCCATCAAAATTGAGGTATTCTACCCATTTGGCCATTTCTTCAACCGTTCCACTCCCCACATTACCGGCAATGTAGGGTTCGCAATCGAGCATTTGGCAGAGGTCTAAAAACTCATGTGTACCAAAGCTATTATCTTCGGTAACGCCGCCCCAATTGGTGTTCACCATTTTCGGACGCTGATTCCGTGGTCCGATGCCATCTCTCCAATGGTATTCATCCGCAAAGCAACCACCAGGCCAACGGAGGTTAGGTACTTTTATCTTTTTTAAGGCATCCACAATATCCAAACGGATCCTCCCTTTGTTGGGAATGGTAGAATTTTCATCCACCCAAAAACCATCGTAAATACACCTGCCCAAATGCTCCGAAAAGTGACCATAAATATGCCTGCTCACGATTTGATCGCCGGCGGGTTTAATGGTTAACTGTGTTTCATTTTGTGCCTGTGCAAAAACAGCGCAACATAACATGGTAGCAGAGAAGATTAGTTTTTTGATCATAAGGTTTAATATTTGGTAGGTTCTTACCATAAAAGTAAAATTTTATCAAATAATAAACGTCTTTTTAACAATTATTTTTTATGGGTATGGTTAATCGGTTAATTGTTTATCCTTCGACTACGCTCAGGAGGTTAACTGACGCAAAACGCCAGCCGCCAAACGCCAAACTAAAATCTTATCTTTAAACTTTAAAATCTTCCGTTTTGAACGCCAAAGAAATCCTGAAATCGCATATTTTAAAAACAGCTCAGTTAAATGATGAGCAGTTCGATTATTTATTTTCACATTTTAAGCCACTTTTATTTAAAAAAGGTCAGGCCATTATCAGCGAAGGAGATAAAGTTGAACATGAGTATTTTGTAGTTTCGGGTTGTTTGAAGGCTTTTTTTATCAACGATGAGATTAAAATGTATATCCTCCAGTTTGCCATGCCCACCTGGTGGACTTCTGATTATGGCGCACTTTACAACCATACCCGGGCCACCATCAGTGTAGATTGTATCAGTGATGCTGAAGTGTTATGCCTTTCTAACGATGACCGCGAAAAGCTTTGCCGCGAAATCCATCAGGTAGAACATTTTTTCCGCTGGAGAACGAACAGGGGCTACCTGGCATCACAAAAAAGGCTTTTGTCTTTTATGAACAACGATACCAAAGCCCGCTACGAAGAGCTTTTAACCCTTTACCCTCAGTTGTACAACCTGGTGCCTAAACATTTAATTGCCGCTTATCTGGGTGTTTCGAGAGAAACCCTGAGCAGACTATATAACGCTCAAAAATAGTCTCTGCAGAATGTGATGTAGATCACCTAAGGCCTGTAAATTTCCTCCTTTACTTTGTGTTGTCAAATCACTCATGATTGGCAGAACAAAAAATGGAAACTACAAAATTTGAAATTTCAAGTGCTCAAAGTAATATCAACTGGACCGGTAAAAAAGTAACCGGAGCACATAACGGAACCATAGCAGTTAAATCTGGCTCTTTAACCTTAAACGATGGTAAGCTAAACAGCGGAAACTTTATCATCGATACCACTTCTATCATTATCCTTGATGTTACCGATCCCGGAACAAATGCACAGTTTGCCGGGCATTTATTCTCGGAGGATTTTTTCGCTACGGAACAATTTCCTGAGGCTACTTTTAATATCACAGCGGTTGATGAAACCAATGAAGGCAGTAGCTTGATCACTGGCGATCTTACCATTAAAGGCATTACACATCCGGTAACTTTTGCAGCAGAGGTGGAGGTTAATGGAAATACCTTAACCGCTTCTGGTAAAATCTTCGTCGACCGTACCAAATACAACATGAAATTCAGATCAGGTAACTTTTTTACCAACCTGGGCGATACGTTGATCTATAACGAATTCGAGCTCGACGTTAATTTAACCGCATCGTTAACCATTTAAGCTAAACATTATGCCATACGTAAAAATTGAAGTAACCCGCGAAGGCGTTACCCGCGAACAGAAACAAACATTAATTAGCGGAATTACAAACCTGATTAGCGAAGTGCTGGATAAAGATCCAAAACTAACCCATATCGTGATCCAGGAAATAGAACCGGATGATTGGGGATATGCCGGCGAACAGGTATCGGTATTACGCGAAAAAGGAATAACAGCAAATAAACAACTATAAAAATCATGAAAACATTAACAGCCATTATAACAGGCGGATCTACAGGGATCGGCCGCGCCATTGCCGCTTTATTTTTAAAAAAAGGATACAATGTATTGATCAACTCGGCAAACGAACAAAACCTTATTGCAACTTTTAACGAATTGGGCCCACACCAACAACTGGCAATGGTTGCAGGTGATATCAGCAAAGCCAGCACCGGAAAACTTTTGGTAGAAACCGCAATCGAACGCTTTGGTTCGGTAGATGTGTTGGTAAACAATGCCGGTATTTTCGCTTCAAAGCCATTTTTAGAGGTAGATGAAGCGCATCTCGATCAATTTTTAAACATCAATTTAAAAGGTACTTTTTTTACCAGTCAGGCAGTCATAACACAAATGCTGAAACAGGATGGCGGCGCAATCATCAACATCGGAACCGTACTGGTAGATCATGCCATAGGCGGTTTTCCGGCAACCGCACCAATTTCGAGTAAAGGAGGAATACATGCCTTAACCAAACAGCTGGCCGCAGAATTTGGCAAACAGAATATCCGTGTTAATGGTATTGCCCCGGGAATTATCAGAAGCCCGTTGCAGGAAAAAAATGGCATTAGCGATGCCGATGCCCTAGCCGGCTTACACCTGTTGAACCGTATTGGCGAAACACAGGATGTTGCCGAACTGGCACTTTATCTGGCCGAAAGCAATTTTGTAACCGGCGAATTTATAAATCTTGATGGAGGCCATGTAGCTGGTCACCATATTGGATAAAAATTACACTAACTATAAACCAGGTATGCAGTAGAAAAGATTTTCTGCGCATACCTTAACCAATTAAAACCATGAAAAATTATAAAGAACAGTCAAATGCAATTGCAGCCGTATTATCGTCTTATTTTGAAGGTGTTTACAGCGGAGATACCAACCTGCTCAGAAAAATATTCCATCCTAAAAGCCTTGTGGTTGGAGATGTGAACGGTTTGGCCTATTTTAAAACACTTGATGAATACCTGGATGGCGTGGCCAATCGCAAAAGTCCTAAAGAATTGGATCAAACTTTTAAAATGGAAATATTATCGATAGAAATTATCAATTCTATTGCAATTGCCAAAGTTCATCTGCCTATTTTTGATTTTAATTATTACGATCTTTTATCCTTAAACTACACTGATAAGGGCTGGGTAATTGTAAACAAGTTATTAACCAACGTTAAAATTTACTAGGATGTGGAATAGAACCAGAATAACCGAACTGCTTAAAATCGAATACCCCATTTTGTTAGGGCCAATGGGAGGTGGGTTTTCGACGCCAGATCTTTTAGCAGCGGTATCGAATGCGGGCGGATTAGGAAGTATTGGTGCCTATACCTTAACACCCGAAGAAATTATCGCAACAGATAAAATAGTAAGATCGAAAACAGATAAACCTTACAATATTAATCTTTGGGTAAATGATGTTGATGAGCGTCTGGTTAATTACCCTGCTGCGAAGCAAAGGGAAATTGAAATCACATTTAAACCTTTTTTCGACGAATTGGGTATTCCTTTACCAGATCTGGACAGCAATATTCCTTCAAAATTTTTAAAACAGGTAGAAACTTTATTTGAGCTGAAACCAGCAGTGTTCAGTTTTATTTTCGGTATCCCTTCGAAAGAAATCCTTAATGAAGCGCGAAAACTGGACATCAAAACCGTTGGTGCTGCAACCACTTTAGATGAGGCTTTAGCACTGGAAGAGGCACAGGTTGATGCGATTGTTGCTACTGGATTTGAGGCAGGTGGGCACCGACCTTCGTTTCTTAAACCAGCAGATGAATCGCTAAATGGTACTTTTTCATTAATCCAGCAGGTTAAAGCAAAAATTAAAACACCCATTATTGCTGCCGGAGGCATTGTTGATGTCAAAGGGATAAAAGCAGCATTGGCTTTGGGTGCAGATGCGGTGCAGTTGGGCACTGCTTTTATGGTGACTGACGAATCGAACGCCACGCCAATGCACAAGGCAAAACTGCTTTCGGGAGAAGTAACGAATACAGTGTTATCAAAATCGTTAACCGGTAGAATGGGCAGAATGGTGCCTAACCGGATATCTGAAGCGGTAAATTATGCTACAGAAGTATTGCCTTTCCCATTGCAAACACGCCTGATGGGACCTCTAAGAACTGCCGCAATAGCGCAGGGCAGAAGTGATATGTATAATTTATGGTCGGGACAGAATACCATGAATTTAAAATATACTTCGGCAAGGGAGCTAATGGAAGCGTTGGTTAGGGAGATGGGTTAGTTTTTTGGTTAATCGGTTAATTGTTTACCCTTCGACTACGCTCAGGGGGGTAACTGTATAGCGAATTGTTCAATTGTTGCATGGCTAAATTGTTAATTTGCAACTGTAAAATATGTATGGTTCAGCGCAATACGTCATCCTGAACTTGTTTCAGGATCTTTATTTGGTGATTATTTTCGTGGTGCGAGATGTTTCCATCTTGCACTTAATCAAGTTTAAATATATGCTGAGTCAGGTGGTAACACCTGACTTCACTATAGCATTATTTGATTTGCCCTTTTTCGTGGTGTAAGATGTTCCCATCTTACACTTAATCAAATTTAAATATAAGCTGAATTAGGCGGTAAGACCTGACTTCACTGTAAAATCTATCCCGAGATAGATCTCTCCCTGCCCGAAGCAGGCGGGCACTTCACTGCGTTCCGGTCGTATTC
>NZ_DJDT01000232.1 GCF_002432345.1 Pedobacter sp. UBA5917 | reverse complement strand
TGGAATGCCGAGCTGCGTTTAAGAACCTACAAACCACAGGAAGCTTTGCCTTACGAATATAAAGCCTTGAGGCTGCTTAAAGATCTTCAACAGAAATCTCGCGCCTACGTAGCCAAAACCACGGTTAAGGTTGCTGCCCTGAAACCCGAGAAACGTTTAAGCGGCGAACTCGACAAGATTACGCAACCGGTACAGAAAATGAATTCGGAGCAGAAAGAAAAACGTACAGTTTCGCTAAAAACTGCACTTGCGTTGCTGGAAAGCAGAAAAACAGGCAAAAAATTTACCGAAAACGATCACTTTTTAATAAGCGAAACCGAAAAGTATATGATCGGTGCCGCAGCCGATAATCCATCTACCTATTTAAATGCATTAACCAGTTTAAGAAAATTAAGCACGGCAGATAAATTGATGGTTAAAGATATAGACCTCGTTCAGCAGGCTATACAAAAGATGATGGGTACCGAACCGGCAAAACCACAAACACAAAGCGCTGCTCCGGCTTCGGCATTGTACCAGAATTATTTTAACAATTTAAACAAAGCGGGCAGATAGATATGGACTTTAAATACATCGCTATTCTGGTTGCGTTATTATTGCTAGGCTTTTTGTTGTATAAAGAGATAAAAAGGCCAAATAAAGCAAGGTTATCATGGCGTATTTTAGCCAATTTCATTGCTATTGGCTGTTTTGTCTTATTAATCGTCCCCATTAAATACGAAACGCACCTGCAACAACATGCCGATGAAATCATTTTATTAACAGCAGGCACCCATCCCGATTCTGTTGCCAACTTAAAAGGGAAAAAATATGCGCTGCCATCGGTTGATCTAAAAAATATAAAGGCCATCACCATTCCTGATCTTTCTTATTTCTTAAAAACCAATCCCAATATCCAAAAACTTGATATTTACGGTTATGGTTTAGATCCGGCAGCGCTTGAAAAGCTTAAAGGTTATAAACTCAGTTTTCATCCTTCAGCAAATCCAAACGGCATTATTGCAGCCAACTGGCAGGGGAAATTAAAAACCAGCGATGCACTTACCGTCCAGGGAACTTATCAAAATACCACCAATAAAACGGTTAAACTTTTACTGAAAGGCCTGGGTAAAACAGCCGATTCTACCACGATTGGAGCAAAATCTAACAAAATTTTTTCTTTTAAAACCACACCAAAGCAAAGCGGAAAAGCCATTTATCAACTCATTGCATTACAACAAAATGATACCCTGACTAAAGAGCCTATACCTGTACAAGTTGGCGACCAAGCACCAATGAAAGTGCTGATTTTGGCTTCATTCCCTGATTTTGAGTACAAGTTTCTGAAAAACTGGCTATACGAGAATCAATATCCACTGGCTTTCAGAAGTCAGATCAGTAAAAATAAGTTTGCTTCCGATTTTTTAAATATGGACAGCTTAAACCTTAATCAGATCAATGCTTCAACCTTAAAAAAATTCGATATACTGATTATTGATGAAGATGAACTGGCAGCCATTAGTCCAAATGAAAGGGCTTCAATAAATGTTGCAGTTAATAGCGGAATGGGCTTACTCATTAGGGTTTCAGGTCCGAAAGCTTTAACCACACTTAGTGGCAGGTTCAATCGTTTCGAATCACCTGCTTTAAAGGATAAACCCTTAAATTTAAGCCTGATAGAAGATCATTCCAAATTTAAACCATTGCCCATTGAGCAGGCTTTGTTTTTGAAATCAGGCGAACATGACCAAAGCATTATTGCAGATGCAAGCGGAAAAACGTTGGTAAACAGCAGCATCAGTGGCGCTGGCAAAACATTGGTTTCTACCCTATCTTCAACATATAATTGGCTACTTTCCGGACAAAAAACAGATTATGCCAGCTATTGGTCTAAACTTTTAGCCAGCGCCGCAAAAAAGAGGACCGAGAGTTTAACCATCAACATCCTCCCCCAATTTCCAACGGTGAACCAAAAAATAAGAATTATTACCGATTTAGCAGCATCTGACAAGATACCAACATTAAAAATGGAAAATATTGCGTTAAGTCCGCGGCAAAACATGGAACTTCCCTTTCAGTGGGATGCTTTCTATTGGCCTCAACAGTCAGGCTGGACAAACTTGCAAATAAACCAGAACATCGAACCTATTTATATTTACGAAAAAACTGACTGGCAAACGCTTAAAAACCAGCAAACTTTAAATGGGATGCGTGAGTTTATCAAGAATTCAGGTGTTACCGAAAATAATACGCAGCTAAAAGATGTGGTTATCAAAGAAGAATTATCTATCTGGTGGTTCTTTACCGGGTTTTTACTTGCCGCTGCCTTTTTATGGTATGAAGCAAGGATTTTGACGGTTTAAAATTGTTGCTAACGCTCGTTTCTAACGAGCGTTTAATAACATATCGTTTACAACGATAAAATCGTAGGGCTATTTCTGCACTCGTTTGGAAACGAGCGTTAGCATCTACAGCGATTCGTCATCTCGACTGAAGCAAAGCGGAATGGAGAGATCTGATAACAAAACATCTTCTAATAGATTTCTCCATTCCACTACTAATGAAGAATCAGCAGCTACATCCGATAGCTATCTGATCGAAATGACGGAATAATTAAGAAATAAGGTTAAAATCTGTGTTTATCTGTGTTCATCTGTGGTTAAAAACCTCTTTTCACTAAAAAATATCTTATTTCCCCCATTGAAACTAAAATGTTATAATGAATCTGATCTTTTTAGCCTCATAATTGGCTATATTGAGAACGTAAACGAACTAAACTGAACCAATTGAAAAGAAAAGATTTCCTCTACTTAACCGGAATGGGTATGGGTGCCTTAATCCTCCCCGACCTTTCTGCATTCGGAACGCCCATCGATCCTTTACAGGCGCTTGATGGAGTGGATGTAAAAATTAAAAAGGAACTGGCCGATGTTGCCCTTAATGCTGCAAAATCGAAAGGTGCAACCTATGCCGATATCCGAATCGGGCGCTATTTGAACCAATTTGTAGCTACCCGCGAAAAACGTGTTCAAGGTGTTGCCAATACCGAATCGTACGGCGTGGGTATCCGCGTTTTGGCCAATGGATGCTGGGGTTTTGCCGCAACCAACAATGTAACCAAAGATGCCATTGCCAAAGCGGCCGAACAGGCTGTTGCCGTTGCAAAAGCCAATGCCAAAATACAGGGAGAACCTGTGCAGCTCGCCCCTCAAAAAGGTTATGGCGAAGTAAGCTGGAAAACACCGATCGAAATCAATGCTTTCGAAGTTCCCGTAAAAGAAAAAGTAGACCTGCTTTTGAATGTGAACGATGTAGCCATGCAGAATGGAGCCAACTTTGTAAACTCTATTATTTTTGCCGTTAACGAGCAGAAATACTTCGCCTCTACCGATGGTTCTTATATCGATCAGGATGTTCACCGCATCTACCCTACTTTTAATGTAACCAAGGTTGATCGCGAATCGGGTAAATTTAAAACCCGTAATGCGCTTAGCGCCCCAAGTGGAAAGGGTTATGAGTATATGCACGCTCGCCCCGAAGATAAAGTTAACGGCATCGTAACCCGTTATAAAGACCGTTACGATATGCTCGAAGATGTGAAAGAAGCAGCCCGCGTTGCCAATGAAAAAGTAAAAGCAAAATCGGTTGAACCAGGTAAATACGACCTCGTACTCGATCCTTCGCACCTTTGGTTAACCATCCACGAATCTGTTGGTCACCCTACCGAACTCGACCGCGTTTTAGGCTACGAAGCCAATTATGCAGGTACCAGTTTCCTTACTTTAGATAAATGGGAATCAAAAAAATTCAAATTCGGCAGCGATAAAGTAAACATTGTGGCCGATAAAACCCAGGTTGGATCGTTAGGTGCCGTAGGTTACGATGATGAAGGCGTAAAATGCAAAAAATGGGATCTCATCAAAGATGGCGTTCTGGTAAGTTATCAGGCCATACGCGATCAGGCACACATTATCGGCTTAACCGAATCAAACGGTTGCTGCTACTCGCAGGGCTG
>NZ_DJDT01000063.1 GCF_002432345.1 Pedobacter sp. UBA5917 | reverse complement strand
AACAAGTTCAGAATGACGCACAGTATTTACGGTATGTATGTAACTATACTTTAGTAATCACAAACGATGTTCTCCGGTTATTTTTTCTGCCCAGCTCGGTTTTGTTATCAGCGATTGGTTTACTGGCTCCAAAGCCCTTAAAAGTAAGTCTTTTTGCTTCTATATTATTTTTAACCAGGTATTCGTAAACTGCATTTGCACGGTTAAATGATAATTTCTCGTTCAGTTTATCGTCGCCAACATTATCTGTATGTCCCTGGATTTCGATCTGCACGTTTTCGTTCTGGTGCAGGAACTCGATCAGTAGATCCAGTTCGCGGATAGACGCAGGCAAAAGGTTAAATTTATTGGTATCGAAAAATATGTTCCTTAAGGTAACATTTCCTCCCTGCTTAATTTTTTCGATATAAACTTCAATCTGGTAAGGTTTGTTGATATCACCGCTTTTAAGTTCGAAGTTTTCAGAGTAAAACATATAACCTTCGGCGTTTACATTAAACAGGTAATCGCTGCCCACAGGCATCACAGCCAAAAACTGCCCGGTTTCTGGATCTGTATAGTCATCAAAAACAGTTTTATTGGTTTTGAGATCAACTACCTGTACATTACTTTCTATCGTTTTTTTAGTGTCTTTATCCCTAACGATCCCCTTTATATAAGAAACTTTTGAAGGTTTTGCTGATTCAGGTATTCCAAAACTATAAATATCCTGCAGACCAAAACCACCCTTTAAATTTGAAGAGAAGAGTCCAAAATTTCCATCTGCACTTACTACCAAACCGCTTTCATCTTCAAAAGAATTGATCGGATAACCGATATTAACAGGTTTCTGCCATTTGCCATCGTTATCCATGCGACTGTAAAAAATATCTTTATTTCCGAAGCCCGGCCAACCGTCCGAAGAAAAATATAGTGTTTTCCCATCTGCATGCAGAAAAGGGGTATTTTCGTCATAAATGGTATTTATGTCGGGCCCCAGGTTAACTGCAGGTCCCCATTTTGCATCATCGGTAATCGTACTTTTCCAGATGTCGTAACCACCAGACCCACCGGGGCGGTTACTGATAAAGTATAAAGTTCTTCCGTCAGGACTAATTGCAGGCTGCGATTCCCAATATTCTGAATTAACAGGTTTACCTACATTATAAGGTTCGCCCCAATCTTTTCCTTCGCGGTGCGAAACATAAATATCACATCTGCCTAAACCATCCGGGCGGTTACAGCCGGTAAAAAATAAGTATTTACCATCAGGAGAGATAGTTTGTGCACCTTCATTATATCTGGCTGTATTTATTTTGGCAGATAATGGTACTGCGGTACCCCAGGCATTGTTTTTAAATTGAGAAGTCCAAAAATCTTCGTTTCCATTAACCTGGCGTGTAAAAACCAATGTTTCACCATCGGCTGTTAAAGCAGGGAAATATTCGGCGTCTGTTGTGTTTACACCATCACCCAAATTGGTTGGGCTATATTTTACAGGTTTTTTAACGGCTATAGATGCAAAATCACAATCTAATAGGTATTTCTTGGCTTTTCTGGCTCGATCCGATGAATTATCGAGTGCCAGAAACTCTTCAAAATGTTGTTTTGCTTTGGTATAGTCTTGTACAGCAAATTCGGTTTCGGCCAAACCATATATTACAGCAGGAGCTACCGTTTTATTGATCAGGATGGCTTTTTCGTAAGCTGCTTTGGCCTCGGGATATTTTTTTTCTACTTTATAAACACTTCCCAATGCAATATAGGCATTCTGGAATAGCGGATCAGCCTCAACAGCATTTTTTAAAACCTGCTCGGCACCTGCATAATCCAGTTTATCAATAAGCGGACCTGCTTTCTCAAAAAAAGTTTGCGCCTTTTTGTTTGTGGAACTTTGCCCAAAACAATAAAAGCCGGCGATGCTAAAGAAGAGGAACAGGTAGATTTTCATTACATTAACATTTGGTTATAAAGCTAATGTATTGTTTTTAAGGAATATTTAAAAATTTGTGTGTTTGCAACGAAATTTCCCATTTAGGATTTGCCATTACATATTCGATAATTAACGGGGTAATCTCTTTTGATTTAGACCACTCAGGTTGCAGATACAGTTTACAGGTTGGCGATACCATTGCTGCATACTCTTCGGCCCATTTAAAATCACTTTTATTAAAAACAATTACCTTTAATTCGTGTGCAAAAGGCGTGATATCAGGTCTTGGGGCTTTAAATTTCTTTGGCGATAAACAGATCCAGTCCCAGTTGCCCGAAAGGGGATAAGCGCCAGAGGTTTCGATAAAGGTAAGAATACCTCTTTCCTTTAATTTATTGGTGAGGTAATCCAGGTTATAGATCAATGGCTCGCCTCCGGTAATTACCACAGCCTTGCCCGGATATTGATCTGCATTTTCAACAATCACATCAGCGTGGGTAAGCGGATGCATTTCAGCGTCCCAGCTTTCTTTCACGTCGCACCAGTGACAACCTACATCGCAACCACCCAATCGGATAAAATATGCTGCTTTGCCCGTATTAAATCCTTCGCCCTGTATGGTGTAAAATTCTTCCATTAAAGGAAGTAATGTGCCGTCTTCTGGTATGTCCTGTTTCATTTTTGAGGATGCAAATATCCTAAAAAAATATGGTGATGTGGCCCCTCAACCGAAATTTAATGGAAAGATGAAATAATACTGATATTTATTTACCGTATTTTAGCATAATGAAGTGGTTTAAAGCGCTAAATAACAATCAGATTCCCCGTGCAGATACAATTAAAACAATTGAGGTTAACGGAAAACAGATCTGTTTGATCAATAATGAAGATAAAATTATCGCCACACAATCGCATTGTCCACATGCAGGAGGACATTTTAGTGGTGGCTGGTGTAAAAACGGCAACCTCGTTTGTCCAATCCATCGTTACGAATACAGTTTAAGCACCGGAAGAGGCGCCGAAGGGCAGGGCGATTATATTAATATTTACCCAACAGAATTACGTGAAGATGGTTTATATATTGGTTTTGAGGAAAGTTGGTGGAGTAAGCTTTGGAGTTGATTGGGTTAACTGGTTAATTGT